>JAYTAK010000082.1:0-5030 GCA_043737515.1 Candidatus Kuenenia sp.
AGTGACTGGGGATCGGAAAAAGAGCCGGCAAAACTGCTGGATGCGATTCAGGGCATCAAAACGCCGGAAGGTAAGACCGGACATGTTTGGGGCTGGTCATTAATGACGCGAAAACTGCAGCAGTCATTGCAACGCAGTCCGACGCCGGAAATCCGGGAACGATTTGTGGATGCTCGTTATCAGCTCACCAACAGTCGTCGTCGCTATGCAAAAACGAATGCGCCGGACAGTGACAAGCACCTGAATTCGGCCCTGGCAGAAATCACCAGCTTCGTCCAGGTGTATCGTGAAATAGATGACGCTTCATTCGCGAAGTTCGATCGACTGTATCAGGACCTGCAGACGGATAAAGGTGACGCGCCCGTTGCTCTCGAACGTGCCTCGGGCGCTGAAGAACCGCTTGCGGCTCCGGAGGTGACCGATGCCGCAACGAATGAAACTTCGGAGGCATCCGCGCCGGCGGAAGTTAAAAAGCCCGAAGAGCCAGGCGGCAACGGTCTGCTGTTGGGTGCCTTGATCACATGTCTGTCAATTGGGATCGCCGGGGGGATGTTCTTCTTCATGCGGCGACCGACCAAACGCCCGACAATTCCAGGCTCGGACAAGACGCCGAAGTTTTCAGCCGTGGCCGTGAGTAGTCCCTCCGCGATGTTTCCGGAACTCGGGGATGACCAGGCACCGGGCCTCGATTTTTCAGGGCTCGCCGCCATTGCCACGGCGCCGAAGCAGAAGGCGGCGGCTCGACCGTCAAGCGCGACTGCGGCAACTCGCGCGGCAAGTCCTGCAGCGGCTCCACGAACCAGACCCGCTGCACCGGCGACACCGGCACCTGGCGCGGCAGACAGTCAGGCCACAGCCAAACCACGACCTCGTCCGCCAGCGGAAGATGGCAGCGGATCGCCAGCCTCAGCGCCAACGGCAGTTCCGCGTCCGGCTACTCCTCGTCCACCGGCAGCCCGACCGACACCGCCGACAACAGGTGCAACGCCACCAGGAACTCAGCCACCGTCAGCAAAACCAGCGGCACCGCGTACGCCCGCACAACAACCACCACCGGCAGGTAAGCCTCCTGGACCACCAGCCGCCCGACCTCCGCAGCGAAAACCACCAGTCCCACCGGACAGTAAATAATGATCTGACTCGCTGGAACTGAGACTCCAGCCTGCCAGGAAAATCCCATCCCGTCTGAAGCATGTACGTCAGCGAACAGGCCACCGGCATTCCGAATTCTGCAAGAGGGTGATTAACCTATGACTTCCAAATACAAGCAGTGTCACAAGTTTTTTGGCCAGGTCGTACTCGCCGTTCTGACTGTCATGATTGGCAGTGCGGGGACGGTGTTTGCCGTCGATCAGGTGACAAAACGCAGTGATCGCGTCACGTTTCGCGGCGAGATCACGGCGATGACGCTGGAATCTGTCACGATTACCCTGGCAAACGGACAGACGCAGGTGGTCCCCGTGTCGGATATTTTCAGCGTGCGATTTGATATGGAGCCCTCGTTGCTGGCTCAGGCGCAGTCAAACGAACGCAGCGGTGCGCTGGATGTCGCACTGGAAAAATTTCAGACGGTGAAGAAGGAGTATGCCGGTGATGACAAACGAGTTGTGGCGGATGTGAATTTCCTGATCGCGCGGACGATGGTCAAGCAGGCATTAGCAGACCCGGCGAAAGTGGCGGAAGCTGTCGCCGCGATCAAGAAGTTCCGCGAAGATTACAAAACCAACTTCCGCTATTTCGAAGCCTTGTTACTGGAATCCTCGCTTGCCACCGGCGAAGACGCGCAGGCTCTGCTGAAAGAAGTTCAGGCTTCACCGGTCAAGGGCTATCAGCTTCAGGCAGGCGTCCAGCTTGGACAAGTCCTGCTGGCTGCCAACGACGCCGCGGGAGCGTTGGCGGCATTTGAGCAGGTCATCGAACAAAGTGCAGGAGATCCTGCGTCCTCGACCGCTCAGTTTGACGGGCTGCTGGGAAAGGCGGCGTGTCAGCAAAAGCAGGGGCAAACCGACGAGGCAATTGCCACGCTGGACGGAGTCATCAGCAAGGCATCAGAATCGGAATCGCAGACTCTGGCCAGAGCCTGGGTTCTCAAGGGCGATTGTTATCGGGCGAAAAATATGCCAAAAGATGCCCTGATGGCTTACCTGCACGTTGATGTTCTGTATCCTTCGGAACCAGCAGCTCACGCAGAAGCACTGTACCATCTGGTTTCTTTGTGGGCTCCAGCAGGCCATCAGGACCGTTCGGATGAAGCGCTGGCAAAACTGTCAGCAAAGTATCCCAACAGCCCGTGGACAAAACAGGCGGGCACGATCCCACAGGCAGCGGCCAATTGACAGCTTTTCACAAATCCGGATTTCTCGCATCTTGTGGAACCCTCTGTAGAGTGACGAGACGCTTTGAAGTCACTACACTCCCCATTCTCAACCTGTTGACATCTCTCACTGGACACGTTTGCCCCTTTCAGGACATCCCGGAGATTCTTCGAAATGCGTAATGTCTCTGCATCAGCCGCCCGATTCGGTGGACGCAAATCCGTTCTGTTTCTGCTTCTGGCTGTGACCGCCGCGTCGATCTGGCCGACGTTCGGGAATCCGACGCGTCTGTTCGCACAAGAAGACCCGGCCGCAGCACCAGCCGCCGCTCCCGCTGCTGACCCCGCTGCTCCGCCGGCAGACGCGTCGAGTGCTCCACCGGCGTCCCGCAGTTTTCTGGCGTATATCGCTCGGGCGTGCGGCTGGTTTTGGGGACCTGCGTTCCTGCTGGTGTCATTTATCCTGGTGGCACTCATCATGATGAACATGCTGCAGGTACGACGTGACGTCTTGTTGCCATCGACTTTTGTCGAAGAGTTTGAACAGAAACTGAACGCGAAAGATTTCCAGGGTGCCTATGAATTCGCCCGTGCTGACGAATCATTTGTCGGACGCGTCCTTGCCGCCGGCATGGGACGTTTAAGCCGCGGTTATCCGGAAGCTGTGGAAGGAATGCAAGAAGCTGGTGAAGACGAAAACATGGCACTTGAACATCGTCTCAGCTATGTGGCTATGATTGGTTCGATCGCTCCGATGATGGGGTTGATGGGAACAGTCCAGGGTATGATTTCCAGTTTCGACAAGATTGCATTGTCAGTCGTGGCCCCAAAGCCATCGGAACTTGCTGACGGAATCTCGACGGCGTTGGTAACGACGCTCATCGGCCTGTTGCTGGCGATTCCAGCGATGGTGTTCCACGGTATCCTGAAAAACCGCATTCAGCGACTGGTCCTGGAAATCGGGATGGTCAGTGAAGGATTGATGGGGCGGTTTGCGACTGTCGGCAAGCAGAAGTAGTATCGTTCAGGACTGAAGAGATGAAGTTCAAGCCCGCAAATGTCAGTGTTCCCGAAATCGACATGACACCCATGATCGATATCGTGTTTCAGTTGATTACGTTCTTCATGGTGATCACCAATTTTGATCAGAATGAAGCGGATGAACGTGTCACGCTCCCAAGGGACCAGTTGGCCAAACCACCGATGGCCGTCCGCAAGAATTCGTTCATGCTGAACTTTGGCTACGATATCGATTCCACGGGAAAGCGAAAGTCAGACATCCCGTATTTGTTCTTTGGAGATGAGAAGGCGACGCTGGAACAGGTGCGGCCTCGACTGCAGCAGGAATCACAATTCTACAAGACCATCGGCACGCCATACGAAGATATCACAGTAGAAATTCGTGCCGATGCCAGTGTACCTGCCGGCATGGTTCAGGAACTCATCCAGATGTGCCAGGAAGATAAGATCATGTTTCAAAGATTTGCACTGAAGGCCACTCAAAAGGTTGAACCGTAACTCTCGTGCATAATGACTTGCGGGACGTCCGCTCTTCAGGCCGCAAATCACGATTGATCACTTGCATTGATTTACCCGGTAGTGTCGATTGAGTTGTTATCATGAAGCTACGAAACCGAGCCAGTGGAAGCAGAATCGCGGTCGATATGACGCCGATGATCGACGTCGTATTTCAGTTGCTCATCTTTTTCATGTGTACTCTGAAAATGGTCGAACCGGAGGGAGATTTCGACATCAGTATGCCACTGGGAGCACCAAGCGCGAAGTTGGAATCGGACGCTGAACTTCAGCCGTTCAAAGTCCGCATGGAAGCAGACGCCAACGGTGAACTGATAAAACTCACCTATAACCAGGAAAACCTCGGTGGCGGCCCCGAAGCCATTTCAATTCTCAATTCAAAAGTCTTCCGCAGTATCACAGCCTTGCAGGCGATCGGCAGTGACCAACTGGAAAAGCAGGAAGTTGAGATCGATCCGGATTACAACCTGAACTATCGCTACATCATCAACGCGATCGGCGCATGTTCCGGACGGGTTGGCCAGAATGGAGTTCACATTCCCTATCTGCAGCGCATCAAGTTCGCCCCGATTCGGCAGCAGCAGTAAGCAGGGATGCAGAAGTTTGCCCACATGCCGAAAACCGAATCGCCGTTCGCCCCGTGTGTCGTGCTGTGCTCCACTGACCTGATGCTGATCAGTTCTGTCAGTGGTGCTGCGGAAGGCAGTGGTTTCGGATTTGTGTCAGTGAATTCTCTGGCGGCCACCTGCGACAAAGCCTCAGCTTCCGGCAGTGTGGTGTGCCTGGATCTTGCCGCCCCGTTCAGCGATCCGCATGAATTCGCGACTGCAGCATCACCAGAACTGCTGGCTCGCACAATTGCATTCGGACCGCATGTTCACACCGCCAAACTCGACGCCGCCCGCGCGGCCGGAATCGGTCGTGTGATGAGTCGCGGACAATTCGTCAGCGGCCTCGCGACACACTTTCGATCGTTCGACAAGTGAATGCCGCACGAGAATTCATTGTCGCTTGTCGCTCCTAATCATAATCTTAGGACCGTGCAAGAAATAACTGTCCCATTGTCGCCTTTCGCTCTGCTTAGCAAACGTTAAAAGTGTTGTTTTTCTGAGATGAATTCAGATGAGGAGTCTGACGAGTCGTTGGGTGCTTGCGGCTCAGTTGGTGCGAAAAGAGGGGA
>JAYTAK010000083.1:0-5026 GCA_043737515.1 Candidatus Kuenenia sp.
CTGATTCTGCTCCGCGGAAGTCAACACGAAGGCGGCAGCGCTGGTTTTGGTATCGCCGCGAACAACGATGCCCCGTTCGCGGCCAAAGGGCAAGTCGTGGCGAGTGCATTCCTGGGGATCGAATTGCAGTGCGCGCGTTGTCACGATTCGCCTTTTCACAGCACAAAGCAAAGGGATCTGTACTCACTCGCGGCGATGTTCGAACAGAAGCCGGTCACCGTGCCTGCCACCAGCCGCGTGCCGGACGCCTTCTTCGCAAAACAACACCGCGAATCGCTCATCAAAGTGACGCTCAAGCCGGATGAATCCGTCGTTCCCGCATGGCCGTTTGCCGATGTGACCGGCAGCGTCGATGACGAATCGCTCGCGGCCCTGATCCAGTCACCGGACAGCACACGAGAACGCCTTGCTGCCCTGATCACGTCTCCGCAGAACACCCGATTCGCACAAGTCATCGTCAATCGTGTGTGGCGACGACTGATGGGGGCCGGCATTGTCGAACCGCCGGATGACTGGGAAGGACATCCGCCAAGTCATCCTGAATTGCTGCAGTGGCTGGCGCAGGAATTCGTCACGCATGACTACGACCTGAAGCATCTCTCGCGCTTGATCCTGACATCCGACGTGTATCAGCGTTCCGCCACGGGCTTAAATCGCGCGGCGACTGCCGAGATGCGATTCTTCGTTGCTCCGGATCGTCGCCGGATGTCGGCCGAACAGGTCGTCGATTCCCTTTGCATGGCAGCAGGTCAGGACCTGGATGTGGAAGAATTGACGTTCGATCCTGACGCGAGACGACCGGCTTCAAATCGGCTCACGCTGGGCGTGCCGCGCCGAGCATGGATGTTCGCCAGTCTGGCCAATGAACGAGATCGACCGAGCCTTGGTCTGCCGCGTGCCAGAGCGATCACCGATATCATGGAGGCGTTTGGCTGGAGCGGATCGCGTCAGAATCCTCGCACCGATCGTGAAACGGCTCCCAACGTGCTGCAACCCGGCGTGCTGGCCAACAGCACGGCATCGGTCCTGCTCACACGCGCGTCGCGGAACAGCGGGCTGGCCGAGACGGCGATCAATGCGGCATCTCCTGAGCAACTGGTTGACAGCATTTTTCTGCGTTACCTCAGCCGGTTGCCGAACGATTCAGAACGCGCACCGCTGGCAAAGGCGCTGTCCGTTGGTTTTGACGAACGCCTGCTTCGTCCTGACGAGATTCCAGCCGTGACTCCGCCGGAGCCACTGCCGGCGGTGACATGGTCAAACCACTTGAGTCCCGAATCCACGACGGTCGCTCTGGAACTTGAACAACTCGCACGCAACGGTCCACCACCAGATCCTCGGCTGCGACCGGAATGGCGTGAAGTTTATGAAGATGTCGTCTGGAGCATCCTGAACATCAGCGAATTTGTCTGGATACCGTAATCTCCCGTAGCCTGGACATTCATGTCCGAGACTTTTCCGGAAAACGTTTCAAGGGCGTACGATTCTTGAATCACAACAACTCTTCCTGCGACAGCGTTTCCTGGCAATGCGACGGACATGAATGTCCATCCTACGTAAGCACATTCCTTGATCGATCAACGAACCGGAACAAACACCATGCATCGCCGAGAATTCATCGCAACCACCGCAGCGGTTGCGGCAGGCTCCACGCTCGATCAGCGAGTTCGCGCCGCCACACCGCTCAAGGGCAAAGCGGAACATGTGATTTCGATCTGGCTGGGCGGCGGAATGGGTGCGCTGGACACGTTTGATCCGAAACGTGTGGGCGACCCGAAGGAGAAAGTCGCAGGCTCATACTACGAGAGCATCGAGACCGCAGTGGACGGCGTCCGCGTCTGTGAGCATTTGAAGCATCTGGCACCATTGATGGATCGTGTGACGGCCATCCGAACGGTCAACCACAACGTAATTGACGAGCACGCAGCAGCCACAAACTTCATGCACACCGGCCGTCCGGTCAGCGGCACTGTCGTGTATCCATCGCTTGGTTCAGTCGTGGCGCATGAACGTGGTGCGGCGGCAGACGGAGCACCGCCGTATGTGCTGATCGGTTATCCAAACGTCACGCGCGGTCCGGGATTTCTTGGTGCCCGGGACAGCTATCTGTATCTCACTGATACCAGCCAGGGTCCGGCGGGATTGTCTCGCCCGGAAAGCATTACTCCCGCACGACAATCGCGTCGTGAAGGATTTCTGGCCAACCTCAGGAGTGCTCAGCCCCGCAGCGATGACGCTCGTCTGCGCGAGTACGAAGATGCAATTGACCTCAGCCTGAAACTGAGTGGACCGGAGTTCAATCGCAGCTTTCAGCTTGCCGCAGAACCTGGCGATCTCCGCACGCGGTATGGGGGCGAGTTTGGTCAGCGCTGCCTGCTTGCCCGACGACTGATCGAACGCGGCGTGCGGTTCATTGAAGTCTCGCACAACCTCAACTTCCTGAACGGCTCCGGCTGGGATGTTCACAACGGAGGGATTCTGCAGCAGCACGCATTGATTCAGGAACTGGATACGGCGGTGAGTTCGTTAATCGCCGACCTGGAACAGAAACAAATGCTCGACAGGACACTCATTGTGATCACGACGGAGTTCGGTCGTCCGCCGGAATTCGACAGCGGCGGCGGGCGTGGTCATCAGGGAAGTTCTTTCAGTTGTGTCCTTGCCGGTGGCGGCCTGCGACATTGTGGCGCGTATGGGGAAACTGACGAACTCAGCAAAAAAATCGTCACCGACCCGGTCAGTGTTGCCGATCTGTTTGCAACGATCCACGCCGCAGTCGGCATCGACTCTGCCAGGAACCTCTACGACGGCGATCGCCCCGTCCCCATCACCGACATGGGGCAGCCGATCGCAAAGTTGTTTGGGTGAACGGCACCGTGCGAGCCTGATGCGGCAGAGTGGGATAAGCTTCCAGCTTGTCAGTTTTGTGAAGAAGCATCAGGTAATCATTCAGCGATGAACCTACTTCCTTGTAGGATGGACATTCATGTCCGTCGCACCTGACCATGAAACGCAGTTGATGCAGACATTCCTGTACCACAAGAATCCTGCTCCAGGGGAACGCATTCTGGCGAAGACTTGGACATGAATGTCCAGGGTACAGGATGAAATTTGAAGGAGATTGAATTGGACCTTGGCATTGCTGGAAAAGTGGCGATTGTGACCGGTGGTGCGAGTGGCATCGGCGCGGCGACCGTGCGGTTGCTGGCTCAGGAAGGCGTTCGTGTTGCGGTCTGGGACTTAACGATCAAAGAGACGGTTGGGGCCGAAATGATCGAGTCGGTCGATGTCACAAGTCTGACTGCGGTGGAAGCGGCATGGCGGCAAACGGAAGAGCAACTGGGGTCTGCTGAAATTCTCGTCCATGCGGCAGCGATTGGTTCAGGGCACTTCGGGTTTCCGTACACGCGCGTTCCCGTTTCGGCCTGGGAAAGAGTTCTGCAGGTCAATATTCTGGGCATGGTCCATGTGGCTCATGTGGCGGGACCGGCAATGCAGTCTCGAGGGAACGGATCGATCGTTTTCCTGTCGAGCGTTGCCGGTCAAATGGGATCACAGACAGACCCGCCGTACAGTGCGAGCAAAGCGGCGAATATCAATTTCGCTCAGTGCATGGCAAAGGATCTCGCGGCGTCCGGAGTGCGTGTGAACTCCGTTTGTCCGGGGATGGTGAAGACGCCGCTGAATGAATCGGTCTGGAGATCATGGCACGACCAACAGCCGGTCGAGAAACGCCGATCGTATGAAGATTGGGCGACGGACAAAATCAATCAGGTGATTCCGCTTCGACGCTGGCAGCAGCCGGACGACATCGCGTCGATGATCGTTTTTCTTTGCAGTACACGAGCCAGCGAAGTGACGGGGCAGACGATCAACGTGGACGGCGGCTGTGTGATGCATTCGTAGGATGGCATGAATTTGAGTGGTCGTATGGTTCCCCGACGTGTCCGCCGTAAGTACAGTGCATTCCATGAATGAACATACGACAAATGCACAATCTCGCAGGCGGCTGCTGATGGCCGGGGTCTCTGCCGTCGTGTTGATTTCCCTCGTTTCCCTGGGTCTGTTCTCGATGTTCAGTTCATCGCGACTGAATCAGAGACTTGCGAACCTTCGATCGCAGGGATTGCCGACAAACACAGTGGAACTGAACGACTATTATTCCGTGCCGCCGGATGTCACTGACACGACTGAGCTGTGGATCGCGGCAACGACGGCGGTAAAAAATGCCGGGATCGAGCAGCGAGCGGCAAAGATTCCGATCGTGGGATTGGGGCCGACACCGGTTCCGGAACCGGGCAAGGAGTGGGCAGAACTGGAAATCTCCCGAACCTTTCTTGCAGAGCTGGACGCAGAGCTGCAACTCATCCGCCATGCTGCGGACGCCGGCGGCATGGCGAGATATCCGGTCGATTTCACTTTAGGTCTGAATGCAGTACTGACTGCGCAACAGGAAGTTCGGACGGTCGTCAGACTGCTCACACTCAGCGCGCATGTTCATGCACATGCTGGTCAGGGTTCCGAAGCGCTGAAGGATGTGACTGGAATCTGTGCTGCCTCGGATTCCCTTCGCGGCGACCCCATCCTGATTTCTCAGCTTGTCAGGATTGCGACTCATGCGATTGGCTGCGAGCTGACAGCCGACATGCTGCCTCACTGCGAATGGACCGATGAGGAACTTGAAAGTCTTCAGGTTGCCATCGGGCGTGCAGATTTTCGGCTGGAGATGCTGAGAGCATTCCATGGTGAACGCGCGCAGTGCCATCGATGCCATCAATGCGCCTGCCGGGGTCTTGTTTCGCGATGGAAACAAGTTGAAGGCAATCGAATTATTTGGAGAGTCCGCAGAAGGCCTGGAAACGTCGTGGCTGGAGGCGACGCAGCGAAATCAGAAAATCGATGCTGAATTGAAGACGATATCCGCTGGCATGATTTCCCGCTTGAAGAATATGAGCGTGCTGCTGATGCTGCCGGCACTCCAGCAGACGGTGAACGCAGGCACGAGAGCGGAAGCCCGACAGAATTG
>JAYTAK010000084.1:0-2160 GCA_043737515.1 Candidatus Kuenenia sp.
GGCCATCGGTCGAAAAAACTGGCTCTTCATCGGCAGCCTTGCCGCCGGTGGCCGCACGGCCGATCTGATGACATTGGTCAGCAGCGCGATCCGGAATGACCTGCATGTCTGGGCTTACATCAAGGGAGTGCTCGACGCCCTGCTGGCTGGCTCCACGGACTATCATTCCCTCCGCCCCGACCTCTGGGCCGCCAACCATCCCGATCACATCCGCACCTACCGCAAGGACGAGCGTCGAGACCGCGCCGACCGCAAACAGCGGGCTCGTGAAGAACGAAGAAACGCCAAAGGCTGAACTCAACCATCGCCGGATGGCGCTGGTGGACCGAAGTACCAGATGGTGCTGCTGTACGCTTACGCTTCACGGTCGGTCGGCTGTGTTTCTGGCCGAGCTCTTCGACGTAAAACGCCAGCAGAGTCGGCTCAGTCTGGTGAAGTGTCAGCTCCCGTGCTTCGCACCAATGGCAGAATCGTGTGACCGCGCGCAGATACGCGGCTCGAGTGTTCGAGTTCGAAATGTTGGCGGTGAAGAACTCGACAAACCGCCGTTTTGTGTCAGAACCGGCGTTCTCGATCAGAGCCGGGACGATCGCTGCCTGCGTGATCGACATTGAAAGTTGACGATTGCTGAATCTGGTGGTGTAGTCAGCGTCTGAAGGAAGCATATCAAATGAGGGGAAGAGTCCGCGTCATAAAGGACGTTATGACGTGTTCTCCAGCGTGCCAGAGAAGTCCTCGATTGAAAAGAGACCTGCGCAACAACATGGGGGCATTGTCAAGACGAGTCCGATGGCATTCTGGGTTTGGTGAATGGCGGGTCGTATCATGAATCCGGAAACAGCCATGCCCGGACGTGATCGGTAGCTTTGAGGAGCCTCTCATCTTCGATCTTCTCGCGATAAAAGCTTGCCATTCCGTCGTCGATGTGGCCCATGATGGCATCAACCGCCACCTGATCTCCACAACCTCCGGCAATTGTTTCAAAGGTGTGCCGAAGGGCGTAGAAGCCAAGACGTTTGCGTTTCAACTCCAGTTCGACAAGCAGTTTATTGAACTCCCCGGTTATTTTATCCAGATTACTTCTCCCGCTCGGCCCAAGCCTTACCCAGCGATGTCCGTATTTTGTGATGAAGCACAGGTCATCGTCTTCCTTGTCTTTTGGGTTTGGACGCTGACGAATGGCATCGGCTAATGCGCGCGATGTCTCAGTCCATAACGGGATGCGACGATCAATCCCCGTCTTTACGCGTGGAAACTGAAGCCAGTCACCATGCAATGCTGATTTTGGCAAGCATGCAAGGTCGGAGTTTCCCAGGCCACCATTTGTTGCAAGTAATATCATCGCCTTCAGCGTATCAGATGCGTTCTCAAGCAGAGCCCGAATCTCATCAGCCTGAAACATCCTGAGTCCGTGCTTCTTCTGCGTGCGAGCTCGAAGCAATCGCATGCTCTTTTTTGTAGGTCTTCCAAACTGCGGCCCGAAACGAACAGGTTTTTCAATCATCTCGCTTTCGTAGGCAAATCCAAACAACATTCGAGTCAACATGACCATGCGACCAATTGCGTGCAATCCCCGACCTTTGCTGGCTTTCACTCGGAACGATTCGAAATCTTCAGGGCGGCAATCGATCACCAGACGATTGCGCCCAAAGTAGTCTGCAATTTCCACGCAGCCCGATTTGTAGTCGTGGAATGTACGAACACTCAGCTCACCGGTATCGACGGCTTTTTTCTTCGTTGCAAGGAACCGGTTGCATAATTCTCGAATACGAATTCCAGTTTCGGTGGATTCGGTAGTCGGGGGTAGTCGTCCCGCTTGCAAGTATTCGCGGACTCTAAGATATTCCGCCTCTGCTACGTCTGGATTTGCCCAGACGCCGAAGTAGTGAATTTTGCCTTTGATCTTTTTGCACCACTGGCCATTATTCGCCGGTGAAAGTGGGAAGTTTTTTCGTGGTTTGTTCGGTTTCTGGCGTGTCTTGGACATTGAAGGAAATCTCAAATCGGTAGTCGTAACGGTAGTCGTCACAAAATCGAAGTGGTATTCTATCAATGCGGGGCCGTAGCTCAATCGGTTAGAGCAGCGGACTCATAATCCGTTGGTTCAGGGTTCAAGTCCCTGCGGCCCCATTTCCTAAAGCTTTGAAACCAAAGACTTTA
>JAYTAK010000085.1:0-11592 GCA_043737515.1 Candidatus Kuenenia sp.
GGCGTTGCTGTTGTTCATTCTCCCATCGGGAACACGCGATGCGCGACATCGCAGCATTCCGCTCATGGACTGGAAAACGGCCCATCGGCTGCCGTGGGATATGATCCTGTTGTTCGGCGGCGGATTTGCCCTCGCGTCCGGGTTCAAGGCGACTCAGCTCGACAAATGGCTGGGTGCGACTTTGCAGTCTCCGCTGCAGGACGTGCCTGGCTGGCTGGTGATCGCAATCCTGTGTCTGACGTTGACCATGCTGACGGAACTCACGAGCAACGTCGCCACAGCGAATGCGATTATCCCGACGGTGCTCGCATTGGCGGAGCCGCTGCATATGGACCCGCGGATGCTGTTCGTACCGGCCACGCTGGCTTGCAGTTGCAGCTTTATGTTGCCGGTGGGCACGCCACCGAACGGCATCGTCTTCAGCACCGGCAGAATTCCGCTGCGTCAGATGGCGATCATGGGGCTGTGGCTGAATCTGATCGGCATTCCGATTCTGACTGCCGGAACGTACCTGCTCATCCGCCCGATCATGGGGATTCAGTAAGTCGGTCGCTCGTTCTCAGCCACGCGCGGGATGCGGAGCGGCTTTCCCACGTCCAGCCGATCGGGACTGGCCATGCGGTCCTGATTGGCATTGTAAATGTCCATAAACTTCTTCTGCGATCCGAGCATTCGCTGCGCGATCCCTGAGAGCGTGTCGCCGTATTTGACGACGTACTCCTCGAAGACTTCCGGCGGCTGGAAATCCGAAACAGCGGTATCGGCAGCAGGTTCGACCTGTGAGTCACCAGGCTCAACGACCGGCAGCGACGGCAACTTCACGACGTCTGGACGCGACGGTTCAACTGGCAGCGGTGGCAGCGCGCCAAACTTTCCAGAAGTGGCTTCGGGATGTTCGCGTTCAAGCAACATTCCACGCAGACCTGACGGCGATTCGGCAATCTTCGTGTCGTTCGGTTTTCGCTTTTTTTTGGGGCGATAGCCGTCAAGCTCTTCGTCAGGAATGTCCAGCTCAGCATTGTCGGCAATCGATTTTGCCCCGACGGGAACAGGTGCCGTTTTGTTTCGTTCGTCCATATTCTGCAGCACATCGCGCAGAGTAAAAGGCAGATCGGTCGGAGCCTGCTCAGTCGGCTCGTCCACCGCCGTGTCATTCAGATAAACGGCCACATCGCGCTCGCGCAGGCGATCATTCAGTTGTTGTTCGCGGCGAACTCCGGGAACCCTGGTTGACAGCAGCGGTTCGTTACGGAAAAAAAGCGCAGCCACGATCCCGATTAGCAGGATGCCCATTGCAAAACCGATTTTGCGGTCTGTGTGCATGGTATTGCTGGTTGGTTAAGACTGAAGTCCTCAGAAGCGATCATCCGCGCGCATCGGCAGAATCTGCCGCACTGATGCCGCATAGTCGGTTTCGGATTCCGCCTCGACTGACTTGAGGCGAACAGGAGTGAAGTTTCGGGATTCCTGAAAAACGATCGGAGCTGACAGATTTCGGCAATGTTTATCCGGAAGTGGCCTCCATGGGCGTACAACGGCGTATTCGCGAAATGCCTGAGCCCGCAAAGTCCGACTGACCGGAATAACCTTCCAAATCTCCCCCAGTTACCAGTCATGTGGAACCGATGACGAGACAATCTTCCAGTGGAGATGACCTCGTTCTTCTCTCAACCGATTCCTGAAACCATTCAGGTCAATGCCGCGAGGGGACGCATCAAAGAACGGGCAAATTCTGCTGATCGAACGACCGAGCCCGTGTTTCTGCACGGGCTCGTTTTTTTTTGCCAAATCACAGGCTTTGGAAGTTTACGCAAAGTTTAGCGGTTGTACTGACGATAACGATTATGAGGCTCTGCCATTTCGCTGCCGTTGCGCAGGATCTGGCAGATTTGAGTCAGCCATAGTCGCAGCGAGACTCGCAGTTCCTGCGAACAATAGAAATCGGATGCCCTCCCAATGGAGTCAGGCGTGAAGACAAAACGATGGAAACGCTCAACAGGTCTGGCATTGCTGCTCGCATTGCTCAGCCAGGGCTGCGCCGGGCCGGGATCGCGTCTGCAATACCTGATCGGAGAAGACCACGGACTTGATCATTACCAGGACTACGCCACGGCGATTGAATATCCCGTAGAAACTCACCCGCTTGAAACCAATCCTGAATTGCTCCGCGGACCACGCAGTATTACAAGTCTCGAAGAAGTTGAACCTCGCGAGATGACTTTGAATGAGTGCATTCGGATGGCACTCGCGAACTCGGATATCATCGTTGACGATCAAAGCTTCGGTTCACCATCGAACCCGCTGCTGGGAAATCCCACCCGAGTTGCTTCGGTGTGGGATAATGCGATTCAGGACACAGGTTTTCTGTTTGGCAACCTCGGCCCAGAGGCTGCCCTGGCAAACTTCGACCCGATTTGGACCAATACATTACAAGGTGGTGTGTCACAGGATCCGCAAAACACGCAAAACATCGGCATTCCCCGGGGCGGAACGCTGGAAGATCATACGGCGCAGTTTCAGACGCGACTTGAGAAAACGATCGCGACGGCAGGAACGCTGGCAGTTCAGCATGATGTCAACTACAGCCGCAGCAATCAGACGCGACTCTTCAATTCAGCAACCACCGGGTCACTCCAGGCCGAGTATCGTCAGCCATTGTTGGCTGCCTCGGGAGTGGAGTACACTCGCATTGCAGGTCCGACTCAAGCGAATCTTCGCGGTGTTTCCGGAGTTGCTCAGGGCGTACTGATTTCGCGAATTAACTCGGATATCTCATTGCTGGAATTCGAGCAGTCCGTCACCACACTGCTGCGGGATGTGGAGAACCGTTACTGGGACATGTATCTGTATCTGCAGTTGTACGAATCTGAAATTGAAACATTTCGCGATCTCGTGCGATTCCGCGACCAACTGGCGCTACGCGATGAAGCTGGCGACGCGGTTGCTCAGGCTGAGAACCGCATCTATGAAGGCGACGCACGCATCAAAGGATCGCTCGGAGATGTGCTGAAGGCTGAATACCGTCTGCGGCGATTGTTGGGACTGCCACTGAACGACGGCACATTCATCACGCCGATTGATGTGCCGTCCGCGGCAAAGCTGGAACTGGACTGGGAATCGAGTCTGCTGGAGGCGCTGTCGAATCGTCATGAGTTGCGACGTCAGAAATGGGAAATCCGCAGCCTGGAACTTCAGTACAAGGCGTCACAGAATCTCGCACGTCCGCGACTGGATTTTGTGTCGCAATATCGGGTCAACGGACTTGGAAACCATTTGGGTGGAAGTGAAGACGATGATCCTGAGACTGCTGTTGGCTATAACAGTTTCTATGAGTCTCTGAGTCAGGGCGAGAACGCAACATGGACAACCGGGTTCTCATTTTCGCTGCCGTTGGGATTGCGGCTGGCTCGTGCCCAGGTTCGAAACTATGAATTGCGACTTCGCAAGGCTCACGCAGTGTTGGCACGGCAGGAAGTGGAAGTCGGTTATGAACTCAGCGATGCCATGATCAATATGGAACAGAACTACCTGCTCGCCGAAACAGGCCTGAAAAAAGCCGCTTCTGCGAGACGTTATGCCGAAACTGCCTTGAATCGGGCTAACGCAGAAAACCAGCGCGACACGGTCCTGCTGGGCCGTGTGCTGGAAGCCAAGATCACCAGCCGCGATTCGGAACAGGGTTATCTCAAGCTGATCGTGGACTATAACAAAGCCATTACCGATCTGAATTTTCGCAAGGGTTCGATCCTGCATGCGAATTCGATCTTCCTGTCGGAAGGAGAATGGAATCCGGAAGCCTACGAAGATGCACGGATTCGCGGTGAAGCCATGTCACGGGCTCTGGACAACGCACATCTGACAACGGTGCCCGCAGAATTCGTCGGCGGACCAGACGTTAACTCATGGGAGTCAACAGGCAATCCTTATCGACCGTTTGAACCAGGAGTCATCGATAGCCTAAACCAATCAGCAATTACGGGTGAGTCGCAGCCAGGAACTGTCGTCCCTGCTGTCCCTGGAACGAAGCCTCAGCGGATCACGGAACCATTGCAACAGACTCCGAATGCCACAGAAGAACCGAATAAGTCGGTCGAGCCCCGGGAACCAAAGAAGGCGGATGACTTTCTTGATCCCGTGAATTATCAGTCTGAGTTGACACCGGAATCCAAGCGTTCAACTCGCCCGGTGACATCCGCATCGATCAGGGAAACCCGCAATACCAGGCGACATCCGGTCGGCCGCGCGCAGTTGGACTAGCTTGGCTTACTTTTCAAATTATGTTGCAGATGAGTCAGGATTTGGCTACACGAGTTTTCCTGACTCGACCGGATAGTATGTGCAGTCTAAAAACCAGTTTACAGAGTGAATTCAGGCCCAACGGGCCGGCGCTATGTCAGCATGGGGCATCGCCCCAGGAAGGAAGCACAAGCGAGTCATTGAGCCCCAAAGGGGCGGCACTAATGCGAATATCAGGTTAGGATCGCCCCTTTGGGGCTATGTGAACATTGTTTTGAACGAAACCTGGGGCGTTGCCCCAGGCTGACATAGGACCAGCCCGTTGGGCTTGAAGACAGTTTCCGGCCCAATGGGCCAGGTCCAGGTTCCTAAACGTTCGGCCACGACCCAACTGTTTGATGGGCACATTGCACTGGTATCTAATCACTCTGGAAGGAAACAGCGATGAGCTACAAACAACTGTTTCTCCTGATCCTCACCATTTGGTCGGCGGAACTGTTTACACGGCTGCTCTTTGACACGCTCATTCAACCGCAGATGGAATACATGACGTATTATCTTGAATGCGACAAAGAAGGCACCTTCAAGGGCGGGTTCATTGCGAAGCTCGGAAATCGCGGCTGGCAAATGGTCAGCGCTGTGCCGAATCCGGAGAACAAAGAAGAGATGATTTTGTTCTTTCAGCGGCGGACGCTGTTTTCCGGCGGGCGTTGAAGACTGCGGTCACGACCTGGGATGAAACTCGTTCCAGCGTCGCCATGCGTAACTCCATTCCATCCACATTCTCATCATCGACCACAACACGCGCATGCGTTCGAGTTGGTCGGCTGGCAGGCGGGTTTGCAGCGCCTGAGCTTCGCGGGCGGCCATGTCGAGACCCCAGCGTCGGGCGAGGAGACGGCAGAGACTATCGGCGGATAAATCCGTGACAGAACTTTCTTCGTCAAAGCCATCAAAGACTCCGACGTTGCTGTCGTCGGCAATCATGCCTGCCTCTTCTGCCGCGACAAACAGTTCAAACAACTGTGAGCGTGACGGATCGATCTCAAGCGGCTTTCGCGTCTCAATGGCGTCCAGCACCAGCCGTTCGACACCATTGACGATGTGAGTCGCCAGCGATGGTTGCGACGCTCTCCCGCCAGTCGGTGTGTCGTTGTCAGTATGTTTGGAATGAGAATGATCTGAGCGAGGCATGTGATGTGACGTTCCTGGGGCGGCGAAGCGGAAAGCCGAAAGCGGAAAGCCGCAAATCCAAAATCAAGAATCCAAAATCCAAAATGATTTGCGGGCCCGGGAATTGCAATTCCCCTGACGCGTTGCGGGAATGCCCTGTATACTTGAACCGAGTCGCCAAAACAAATGACACTATTCTGAGTACCATTGCATTCATGCACCAGTCGCGGACATATCTTCTCCTGCAATTTGTGGTGAGAATCGGCATTCTGTGGACGTGCTGCGACGCCATTTGTTTCGCCCAGCAGCGTCCGGCGGCGGACCTGTCGGCGATGCAGAAGCACGGATGGCCGGAAGTACTTTCCCAAAAACTGTATCGCGACCGACAAATTGAACTGCTACTGCAATCAGCCGAATCAGGACGTGAACGCGTCGATGCCGAATTGATGCGAGAGTCGCTGTTGGCGATCTTTTCACACCCGCATGATGTCTTCGAGCTGGATGCGGACTCCGAATCAGCCACCAGCCTTCAAAACCGTGCATTGTCGTTGCTGATGCAGAGTTCTCCGGAACTGCAAAGATCGTGGGTTGATGCAAATCGAGTAATTGCCGTGCAGGAACTGGAATCCGCGATCCGCCGCGGCGGTCGCCACGGCGCAGCCCGAGTGACACGCGAGTTTCCGCTGACCGAAGCCGGTATAAAGGCAGAGTTGATTGACATGACGTGTGAACTGCTCAAGGGTGACCCACGCAGAGTGGCGATGCAGGTTCGTCAGTTGGAAGAATTGTACTCGGGCACCGTTCTGCAGGCTGAAGTTCAGCGACAATTGCGTCCGGTGAAAGAGAGACTGACGAATCTGAACATCGACGACACGACATCGCATTCTCCGCAGTTGTCTTTTTCGGCCTCCGCCTCCGATGGCACAATCGCCCCGCCGTGGCCGCAGCCACTCTGGACCTGGCGCGAAAGGATCTGGAATTTCCCCGGCGCGCCTCAGCCAGAATCGGGTCGGCTGTTATCGTGGTTTGAGCCGGAAGCAAGAAACCGTATCCACACGTTTAACAACTGGCGACCAGTTTTCTGGAACGACAGCATTGTGATCCGCACACCATTTCGCATCGTCGCGCTGGATCGAGCCAGCGGGCAGGAACACTGGTCCGTTCCCACCGAGACCTTCACGCCACAGTCAGAAACTGCCTCCGATGAATTGGCAGACGCCACACGGCGAGCGATGAGCGAGTCGCAATCACCTTTCGATGCGACGGCTCCGATTTATGGAATGGTAGAATTCGGACTGTTAACCACTGACAGTGATTTCTTGTACTTCGTGGATCGATTTTCATTCTTCGCCGGGGGTGATCCCTATCTCGGCAATTCTGTGGGACGAGTGATCCGAAATCGCAACGGTTTTCCCGTCATCGAAGAAGAGGATGAGCTGTTTCGCAAACCCGTAGCCAGTCGACTCGTCGCCTTGCGTCGTGGTCCTGCGGCTGCAGTTCCCGTTGTGGCATGGCAAATCGGAGACGGACAACATTTTCAGTACGATCCGGTCGCCAGCGTGGAATCGATTGACTCATCAAACAGGCACGAATCCAATGCTGCTGCGGAGACGTCAGAAAGCAGTCTCCTGGCAGAAGAAGACGAACCGGAAGTACCGGATGAGACGTGGTCGGGGCACCGATTTCTCTCACCGCCAACCGGCGACGGAACACGGCTCTTCGTGCTGACTCAGAGTGACAGTCAGACTTTCCTCAACTGCCTGCAACGGAATACGGGGCAACTCCTGTGGCGGTTGCCGCTTGCATACACCGACGCCAACGGTCTCGCCTTTGCCGACAATTCGGTTTTTCTCAAACGCACGAGCATTTGCGTCGTGAACGGCGACACGATCGTGTGCAGTCTGGGAGACGGAATGCTCATCGGCGTCCATGCAATCGATGGGACGCTGCAATGGGCAACCGCCATCAGCGATCCATCGACGCTCTCACAATTTCGTTTTGGCGGACCCATGCCGCTTGAAAATGTCTCGATCTCATCGCCATCCATCCTGGTGCCGTGCATTTCCGAAGGAATCGTCGTCTGCGGCAATCACGCATCCGTTTCGCTGTACGGTCTATCGCTCGAGTCTGGTGAAATCCTGTGGAAGTCTTCACGGCGTGCGTTCGGTGCCGGAGAGGTGGGCGGCAGTCCGGACTATTATGTCGCCGGGATTTGTAGTCGGCAGGTGATCCTTGTCGGCGATCGTCATTGTCGCAGCGTGGAGTTGACGACCGGCGATCAGAACTGGGTCGTGCAGATTCCTGCCGGCAGCGGACGTGCCGAATGTCGCGG
This sequence comes from Candidatus Kuenenia sp., assembly GCA_043737515.1. Taxonomy (GTDB): domain Bacteria; phylum Planctomycetota; class Planctomycetia; order Planctomycetales; family Planctomycetaceae; genus SXXK01. Next base: position 7,742 of record JAYTAK010000085.1, read on the forward strand.
TGATCGGTGCGTCATTCCGATGCGCTACGGTCAGGCGTTAACGGTGAATCTGTCGAGCGGCACATTGATCCCGCAGTCAATCGTCGATGCACCGGAGAATTCGATGGCTCAATACGGTGCTGTCGGAAGTGATGAAGAACTGGTCTGCGTCTCCACGCCAACCGGTGTGAATGCGTTTCCCCGAGTCGATGCACTCTTGAAAAACGCCGATCAGTTGCCGGCGTTGACCGCCAATCCGATCCGGCGAGTTCTGATTCAGGCACAGGCACATCTGATCAACGGCGAGATGGACAACTCATTGGCACTCCTGAAAGAAGCCGTGGTCTCGCGCAGTTCAGACGCACCACCCGATCCTCAGATCGACGAATTCCTCGCAGAACTCATTTTGCAGCAATGGGGCCGGGCGATCGAAGCCGGACGGGAAACCAAATTGACGCAACCGTCGGACAAACTGACGCTGGCGAGCGCCGAGATACCGGTCGATGTGGAGGTCCTGTCGCAATTGACGTTGCCAGCCGATTTGAAATTCCGCGCCAGCATATTCCAACAGATCTCAGAATCTCTGCCGGATGGCCGGTCGCACGAATTGGCGGAACTTAAACGGAATCCCGACTGGAACAAACCGATCAGACTCACCAACCAATGGAGCGTCCGGCCTGAATTGCTGTTGAACGAACCTTCCAGCGATGTGCCTAATGCCGCCCTCGAACTTGACAAACTTTCGAAACTGGAACTACGTCAACTGATCGGACACGCGCTGCAGCATCCGGGTTTGATACCTGACGACGCATTACGTCAACGCCTTGCCAATCGGCTGATCGGACTTGGTGAGTTTGCGGTCGCAGAGCTTTTTCTGATTCAATGGTGCGAGGCTTCAGCGACCATCAACAGCACCTCGTACGGGCAGGCATCAGACCTTTTGCAGCAGATGAGATCTCTGCGTGGCACGAACGTTGATGAGAATCGACGGGTGTCGGCCCAGCCTGATGGAAATCTGAATCGAGTCCCCAGCAGTTCCGAATCGCCGGAGACTGGAATTACGTCCGCAGTGTCAACGCCACTTTCCTTTGAGTTGTCGCCCTTTATTCGACAGCCGGATGAGGATTTTGAAGCGATGAGTCGCGAGGTCTGGTCCGATTCCCTGCCAACACATCGGGCGATGAATACTTACCTGTCGGGCGACACTGATGAGTCATCAAGGCTGGTCTGCATCGATCCACTGGATGGCTCAATGCGCGATCAAGTGACTTTGCCATTCACGATCAACACTGCGGCGGGGCGTTTCGTGCCCTTGACGGACGGGAATCTGACGCCGGGAATGTTCCCGGTCTGCGGCACCGATGAAATGGCAATGATGTGCTGTCCGATTCCCGGTAAGGCCAGCGTCTTGTGGACGCGGCGTTTTCGAAATGGTCAACAGGAAGCGTTGCGTGTGGAATTTGGCTCATTGGGTTCCGATCATTTTATCTGGCAGTTTGGCGATGAACTTCACTGTTCGGACCCGCTGACAGGCGATGATCTGTGGATCCGCAAAAGGACGCTTTCACAGAGCGATCAGTCCATCATCGATCGTGGCACGAATCCGTCCGTACGCAGAATTGCCGGTGATCAACAGGCAACCGTTGTCATGGGAAGCGACTCACGAAGTTACGAACGATTCAACACGCGCGACGGACGACTGCTGGGGACCGGGCGGCTGGCGATCGGCAAGTCGGAATCGGTGGTCACTGTCGGACGATGTCTGCTCTATACCGATGCGAACGCACGGCTGCACTTGTTTGACAGCGCGTCCGGCGAAGACGAACTGGCAGACGATGAACCAATTCTTCCGCTTTATCGAGAGAGCAGCACGAACGGTGACACGATTTGTCAGGTGCTGGCGAACAATCGCGTGCTGGTCGTATCTGCCACACTCGAATTGATTCTGATTGACGTCGATCATGGCAAGGTCATCTTCAGAATTCCCGCATCGACGTATGTCGAGTCTGGCTTCGTCTTTTCGTGCTCGGCCTTTGAACGTCACGGGCGACTCTTTGTGGGGCTCAGTCGACAGGGCCGCGCAGGGCGTGCGATTCAGCAGGCATTCCGACGCGGCTCACCGCAATTGTCGAACGGCCCGTTGTTGTGCCTGAATCCGGAAACGGGCGAAATCCAATGGAGCGTCAACATCGATCAGGGTGTTTTTCCTGAAGTCTACGGTGACCCGACCGATCTGCTGGTTTCATGGTCAGTGCCTGAGGCGTCACTGGAAACCAACTTTGCATATCCGTCTGAAGACAAGCTGGTCGTGCAGGTGTTTGATGGAACTACCGGACAACTGATCGCTCGGTCCCCGGTCTGTTCCAGCCTTCCCCCGCTGCGCTGCGTCCATCTGGCGGAAGAGCGACTGATACAACTGACTACGCCGAATGCCACGATTTCGATTCGCGCTTCCGCCGCAGACTCAGACGTATTTCCGTAGTTCAGCGCATTGTCCAGAGCATCGTTCAAAGGGGTGCGATCTCTCGAGTCCTGAGTTTGCCATGGCCTTTTTGTGTGCAGCGCTAGCGAAACACACCAGTTTCTCACGCTTTCCCCAAATGGTGCGTTACGCTTCGCTTCACGCACCCTACGATTAAATCAACAGTCCCTCAGTCCTCGCCGCGCGCCGCTACGGCCAGGCAACCTGTAACAGGCAGCCGGATTGAGTGGCGATGAACAGTCGGTCGCCGAGCGGGCCGGTACAGATGTGGACGGGTGGATCCTGCGAGATATCGACGGCCCACTGAATTGTGCCTTCGAAGTTGAGCCAGAAAATTCGGTTCTCCAGCGTCAGCACGGCGATGCGATTTTTGGTGGCTGAGGCCGACACGCGACTGGGGATGCCATCAATCGCGAACGATCCCAGTTGAGTCCCCGAGCGATCATAGACCTGAACGCCGTGGTTGAATGCCGCCAGAAAGATGCGCTTGCCGCCTTCCGAAACCGACATGTCGCCGGCATTGTTCATCAGGCGCTCATTCCAGAGTTCCTTGCCCTTCAGATCGAAGCGGCACAACTGACCGAACTCAGCCGCACCGATCAATTCCGGTTTCTCGCCCAGAAACGTCAGATGTTCCATCGCGCGCCTGGTATCGACTTTGGCAATTTCCTTGCGATCAGCCGTAACGATATGCAGTCTGGCGGCATCGCTGCTGAACGCAATGTGGCTGCCGTGTGGTGCGATCGCAATGCTGACAATTCGACCAGTGATCGCAGCGTCCCACAGCGGCTTTAGTCTCGCATCAAAGCACAGCAGGCGGCTGTCGCCCAGCACCGCGACGCCGATGTCTCCGCTGTCGGACCAGACCAGTTTGCGGATTCCGACAAAACTGCGATCTTCGACAAGCCTGTCACCGTTCTGATTTAACAGACACAGATGGCCGGCTGTGGTACCGACCAGCAGTGTGCGGGCTTCGTCTGCAAAATCAATCGCAACCACACCGTCAGGAAAGAAATCTTCAAAGACTTCCGCCGGCCTGGAACCGTGGCTGTTGTGAAGCAGTGGTGAAGCCACGCGGTCTGCCTGAATTATTTGCGGGTAAGGCGAGTCTGAAGTTCTTCGATCGCCGCAGCGACGTCAGCATCAGCAGAAATCTCATCGGAAGTCCGACCTCGGAAGAAGGTGACCTGCGTGTCTTCCGGTGCAGGCACCGCCACATCGGGAGCCAGACCTTCTCCTGAGTAATTCCCATGAGCGGGCGAAAAGAATTTTGCGGTCGTCAGTTTCAGGCCGGTCTCACCAGGCAGATGAATGATGCTCTGCACCGACCACTTGCCGTAGGTCTTGCGTCCCACAATTGTCCCGCGATGATGATCCTTGATCGCTCCGG
>JAYTAK010000086.1:0-5016 GCA_043737515.1 Candidatus Kuenenia sp.
TTCAGCCGACGATCATCTGCCCGGACCAGAAACAAATGTCCGGCGGCGTCCCATGCGCGAAGATGCTTCACGGAATCGGCTTCGCGGTCGATGACAAACACCGGACGCCGACCCAGGTTCCATGAGTTCGAATGATCCATCCACGACAGCACCTGATCCAGATGGGCCACCGGCGGCTGAACGGATTCGCTTGCCGTCGAATACATCCCGCGAGAACACATCACGGAAAGTCCCATCGGTGCCAGTGGAGATCCGTCAGCCGCATCAATCAGCAATCATACGCACCAACAAATATTTGTGTAGATACCAATGGCACCGATGTCATGCCGCATCACCGACTGACTGGACGATGAAAGTCCACAGGTTTTGTGGGAAACGAACGCCGCTGCGGCCACTAAATTCCGAGAAGAACCCGTAAAAAAAACCGAGGAAAAAATCCTCGGCTAAGGCAACATCAAGGCTCGAAAATCTTACCACCGAGCCCTGTTGTTCATCTCTTCGTTAATTCGTTGGCACGGCAATGTCGAGATTGATTGGCTTCCTGTCGCTGAAATTACAAAGCTCCTCCCGCACGATGTTCATCGACTTCGGAGCTTCAATTCCAATTCGAACGGAATTGGGACCAATGCGCACAATTGTGATCGCAATGTCATCGCCGATTAAAATCCGCTCGCTGGTTTTTCTCGATAGTACCAACATGTTTGTCTCTCCCTGCGTCTTGTCTTGGGTCTTCCTTGATCCGTCTGGGCTGACCACATCGTGGTTCGATCGCCCCACCTCGCCGCATCCAATGCCCCGTCCTCCAGGACCCACCTAGTATCCGATTGACTGCGACGTCAATACGATAACACCCAACACGACCGTTGCCAACAGAAAAATCAGCAAAATCCGCACTGCCCAAAAAAGCGGCACAATCTGAACCTTGAAGCTGTGCCTTGTTTTTAGGCACACATAGCAATGATCAGTGACTGCCAGTGTGGCAGTCGCCGGTATGTTTGCTGTTCGCTTGTTTTTTGCGGCTGTTCAGAGTGAAATTCGATCGTGGTGGGCCAGTGTTGCTGGCGACCTGCCGACTTGAAGTGGGATAAGCTTCCAGCTTGTCAAATTTGCCGGGGAAATCTGCTGTACTTAAATTCAGCGATGGCAAGCTGAAAGCTTACCCCACGTCAGCCGGCAGACTGGATCAAGAGTCGGCTGCACTTTCATAAAGGAATTCAGAAGTGGTCCGGATCGGAATTATTGGCGTCGGGTTCATGGGGTACACGCACTTTGAGGGGGCTCGCGATCTTATCGGCGCGAAGGTCACGGCGATCTCGACGCGCGACCCGAAGAAACTGGCGGGGGACTGGACATCCATCAAAGGCAACTTCGGTCCAGCGGGTGGCCAGGTCGATGTTTCGCAGTTGAAATGTTGTACCGACTATCGCCAGCTTCTGGCTGATCCGGAGATTGACCTGATTGACGTCTGTCTGCCGACCGACAAGCATTTCGCCGTTGTGATGGAATCACTGAAGGCCGGGAAACCGACACTGGTCGAAAAACCAGTCTCCGTCGATCTGGCGCAGGCCGAGCAGATGGTCAAAGCCGCTCAGGCCGCCGGCGTGCCGCTTCTCGTTGGTCACGTTCTGCCATTCTTCCCGGAATTTCGTTTCGCTGCCGAATCCATCCAGGACGGAAGATTCGGAAAGCTGAAGGCCGCGCACTTCAAGCGCGTGATTTGTCCGCCCGATTGGTCGAGCGATATGTCTGACTTTCGAAAACTCGGCGGCTGGGGAATCGATCTGCACATTCACGACAACCACTTTATTGCCCACGCATTCGGGCGACCCGACGGAGTCTTTTCACGCGGACTGCTGCAGGATGGGTTCGTCAATCATGTTCACACCTCGTATCTGTATTCCGACGGGCCTGCGGTTTCGTGTGTGAGTGGCGGAATCGCCGCGAAGGGGCTGCAATTCTCGCATGGGTACGAATTGTATTTCGAAAATGCCACGGTGTTGTTTGATGCAGGGACCCTGGCGGGCGAATGGACAGAAAGCCGTCCGCTGAGTGTGATCACAAACGACGGCAAGATGACGCATCCAAAACCTGGCGGCAACGGAAAATGGTGCAGTGCCTTCACGGATGAACTGCAAGTCGCAGTGAATGTGATCACCGGCAAGCAAACCGCTGGCCCATTGTCGTGCGACACCGCGCTGGCCGCGCTGCAACTCTGCTGGGCCGAAGCTGCGAGTATCGAATCCGGTGCTGTCGTGCCTCTTTGACTTCGATCAACTTTGACCAGATCGAGCCGAATTGCCTTAAAAAACGCTCAGAATTGTGGTTTCAGATTCACATCCTGCCGCAGCTTTGCTAAACCACCACTATATCAGGAGGATTCATGGTGGTAAAAAGCGGGAAATCGAAGTTCATTCCCTTCTTTTGAACAAGCCATCCTCCAAGGCAAGGACGTGTTGGATGACATCTGTCTTACTCTTTCTCTTCATGTTCCTTACGTGCCTGATGTTTTTGGGCATGCTCTGGGGCGATCGGCTCAATTTTCCAGGGCTGTTTGAAGGCAGTTGGCTGAATCCGATCAGCGGCCTGATCAATGTTGTCTCTCGAACGCTGGGTGAATTCCTGGAAATGTCGGTTGAGTTTATTGTCGGCCACTTGTCGTGGGTTGTTGCTGCAGTTTCGGGAACGGTCGGATTGATTCTGATCGCGTTTCTGATGGGTGGCGGACTGGCGACTGACGCCGAGGCGTATCATCGCGATAGTGTCGCCCCGCTCGATGCTGGCGGAGTCATGGATCGGGTTAAAGAGGTCAAGCCAGCCGAACCGGTTCGGGAAATCGCAGACGGCATCCGGCTGGCAAAAGCGGATGTCGATGATTCGAATCTCGTCGTTCAGGCGAATGGCGGTCGTTACCTCTTCTTTGGAGGGCCGGATTACCGGCCTGCTCGCGTGCGAACACGTCGGCCGATTGAAGGTTCAATCGCTGCAGCACCGACGTCACGACCGTTGTTCGAACGTCCCGAACTGGATGTGCGGTTTGACCGATTGACTTCCGAAACACTGATCCCGGATCGAGTGCGCACAATCCGCACCGATGGACGATTGCTCAACGATCTTCCCGACTTTCAGTTTGTGGATCGCGCCGTACAAAATCTGCTGCGTGATAACTGGCGGGCCGGGCTTGGCCTGCCACATGCATCTGACGGCATTGGTGAGCCCGATGATCTGGTTCCCGAATCACCGCTCTCCGCTGTGCGTAATCTGGAATCCCGAATTCGTGTGACGCCGGGTGTGATCGTTTCGAAGCAGGATCTGCGGATCGAGAAAACGGCTCCGCTGAGATCGGCCACGGGCGAAGTCACAATGCAGGTGACGATCACAAATCTGGCCAGAAATGCGATTGACGGATTGCTCGTTCGAGAACTGCTTCCGTTTGGTACAACAGTGCGAGGTGCGGTTCCGGAAGGAATTCTGCACGACGCGACTTTGACATGGCTGGTGAATGACCTGCGCCCGCAGCAGGAACGGGTGCTTCGCTTCACCGTTATTCCTTCCGAGGATCCGATTGGTGGCCGCGATACGCTGTTTGAATCTCAAACAGAGGTTTCCGCGCTGGCTGCCGTCATGACGCGAACGGATGTGACCGAGGAATTGTTCGAGCCAGCGCCCACGCGGCCACCGATCGGGAAACGCCCTCCGGAAACGGTTGGCACACCAAAACTGCGACTGCGGATTGCTCAGGATGCTGCAGCGACCGTTGGAGCCTGGACAACGGTCATGTTTCGCATCACCAATATCGGTGATCGCAGTGCTGATGGTGTGCGTCTGCGACTGGTTCTGGATGATGTCCTGGGCCATCACGCTCTGACAGACGATGAACTGATTCGTGAACTCGATGCCCCTATCTCACGGATCCTGCCCGGTGATACACTGGACTTTGAGCTTGTCGTCAGGCCACGCCGAACCGGAGAATCGGTGTCCACTGCCGAATTGCTGTTCGAAGGACGGCAACTCAGCCTGCAGACGTTTCGCCTTACCACGCAGGCTGCCGAACCGACTGCGTCCGCACCAGTTCGAGGCCGTCCGTAACGGTCACGGACTTTTTCGTTTCACGCGCTGCTGCAGAACTCAGAACGTGATTTCGCATCACAGGCCCGTGACAAGTGCGTCGCGTTCAATACGGTTTTGTCTCTTTAGGTGTTTCATCGCCATCCTTCACAAGAGATTTGTTTTCCTGACGCCGGATCTTGTCAACAGCTTCACCCAGATGGCATGATCTTTCCGCGGACACTCTATGCCGCATCCACTGCAACAGACCGCCGCACCCGTGGATTCAAGATAAATCCGGTTCAACGACAAATAAAGTGCGCGGCAGCCGCAGGATGACTTCAGCGACACGGCAATCCTGAGTCGTGTGTACAGATCTGATGCGCAGCTGAGGAATATTTGTTCTGGGGTTCGTCCCGAAGGGGCGATGGAATCCAGCCTGGGCCAACGGCCCAGGAAATCGGCATGGTGATCAGAAACGCCCTGAAAGGGCAGGGGAATCGCGATTCTGGAACCCTTTCAGGGTACAAACACACGATTAAGTTCTGACCTGGGGCGGCGTTTGTCGCGGGCGCGACTTCACTTGCCCCAGGCTATATTCCAGAAGCCTTTCAGGCTTACGTACCTGTAATTTGGCTGGACACAATTCAACACGGCGCACTTAATTTGTCGGTCAACCATAAATCCGGTAATGGTTGCATCTGCAAACTCTGGTTGCCACCCCTCTACATTCGGCGCGGCCAGGACTGAGGGACGTGTTGTTGAGTGAGCCGCACCGCGTTAGCGGTGTGTTGATTTAGTGGTTCATGCAGGGCGTGTGCAGGGTTAGCGAAATACACCAGGGTCTTACGCTTTCCCAAAATGGTGCGTTGCGCTCCGCTTCACGCACCCTACTCAGCAAACGTTGAGAGTTTTGTTTTACTGAGAAGATTTATCGCGATCAGCCGCAGGGCGCTAGCCCCGGTTCGTGCG
>JAYTAK010000087.1:0-5015 GCA_043737515.1 Candidatus Kuenenia sp.
CTGCCGATTTTTTCAAAAACGTGCGGCGAGTTCCGTTGGGGCTGGAAGAATCTGAACGAGTCATGGCAGGACCCTTTTTGTTCGGTAGAGGCTGGGTAAGATCAACAAAGTTAAACTCTCCGCAGCATGAAAGCAACTGTGGCGTTGCGGAGCAGAAAACGGCAATTCGGCGTGAGCCGGCCAGGAACTCGCCACGTTCAGCGAACTGCAAATTGGCAGACGACCGTGCCGGGAGCCTGGCAAGTCGAGCCTTGTCCCGCTAAAATCTGACATCAATGCGATGGTTTCCTGCGGCTGCGCACCTGTGAACCGTCCCCTTACATCCAGAATATCTTTAAACCTTTTGGGGCAAAATACATGAGTGAGGACACAGGAATCAGCAATGAAAACGCAACCGCCGTGGCCACTGTGAATGAAAACCCGGACCATGTGTATCTCGTTTCCTATCCAAAAATCGTCTACCTGTATCCCACTGTCCTGACGGCTCTGTTCTGCGGCATCTTAATGTGGGCCAAAGGCGGGATACCGCAGGAAGAAATCCGCGTGGCGGCGGTGGGAGCAAACGCCGGCGCTGAAATACGTGAACCAGTCTCTATTGCTCGAGCCGCAGTCGCGACGCAGACTGATGAGGCCATCACACCTCTCCCGGAGGCCAGAGCAAATGAACCTGAGATCAGGATCGACTCCCCAGCGACCTCGGAACCTCCTGCAGCTGAGACCGCCGACACGACCACGGCCGCACCGCCTTCAGATGCAATCGACCCGAATGCGCCAGCGCCTGCTGGCGATGCGAAAGAAATCGGGCACACTTTCCACCACGTTTGTGCGAGGATTTTTCTGTTCGTCTTCGCATTGAACCTTGTGGTGATGGCATTTGACTTTCCACGTACCACGTCACTGACCTGGTTTTTTGCCATTGTGGCGCTCGTGATCGGGATCTGGTTTCTGCTGAAGCTCAATCCATGGCTCGCACCTCAGATCGTCGATGCTCTGCTGCAGATCAAACCCGCTGCCAATGCATCTTTCTACCTCATCTTCACAGGGATCATTTTGTTCCTGTTTATCTGTGTGCTGGTGAGTCGTCGATTTGACTACTGGGAAGTCAAAGGCAACGAACTTCTGCATCATCACGGGTTCCTCAGCAACATGGAACGCTTTTCGGCTCCCAATCTGAGGATCGACAAAGAAATCAACGACGTGTTTGAGTACCTGCTGCTGCGATCCGGGCGATTGATCATTCACTCCAGTAATGACAGCCGCACCATCGTGCTCGACAACGTCATAGGCATCAATGATAAAGAAGAGCGTATTACCAAGATGCTGGGGGCTCTGCAGGTTCGCGTTCGCACTGAACGGGAATAGAATATACTCCGCGCGGCGTGAAATCATACTTTTGCGAGCACGGGATTGTAACCCGAAGCGTCAGCGAGGGGTTGCGAGTTGAAGCCCTCGCTGACGTTTCGGGTTAATGTCACTTTCCACCGTGTGCGGTGTAGCTCAACAGGCCACGGCTGAACTCGCTCATTACCAACAAATGCACCACTCAAAGTTGGCACTCCAAACTGGAAACATACTTGACCATGAATGCCACAAAAGATTTTCAGGTCATTCCTTCCGATACCGAATTGGAAACGCTCAAGAGGAATTTGACGTTCCATCCGGCCAATCCAGCGAACGCAAAGTCGCTGTCTCGCGAGCAGGTGGAAGGCTATAACACGCGCGGGTTCATCCGACCGGTGAATCTCTATGCACCGGATGAAATTGCGACGATTCGGCAGTACTTCGACAGACTGCTTGAAAAGACCATCGCTTCCGGCGGAAACAGTTACTCCATCAGCACCGCGCACATGAAATACGGCGGTGTCTACGACATCCTCACGAATCAGCGGATCATCGACTGCGTCGCCGATCTGCTGGGCGAAGATGTCGTCGCCTGGGGATCACATTTCTTCTGCAAGATGCCAGGCGATGGTCGCGCGGTGGCATGGCATCAGGATGCCAGCTACTGGCCGTTGACACCTTCTCACGCAGTCACCGTGTGGCTGGCAATCGATGATGCCGATCTGGACAACGGCTGCATGAAGTTCATCGCAGGCTCGCATCACTCAGGCCATCTGACGTATCGTAAGAGCAGCCCGGAAGAACACAACGTGCTGGATCAGACTGTGCCGAATGCTGAGTCTTATGGCGAAATCGTCGTCGATGATCTCAGGGCCGGGCAGGCATCGATTCACAATGACCTGCTGCTGCATGGTTCGGATGCCAATATGTCCAGTCGCCGTCGCTGCGGTCTGACACTGCGATATGCGGCAGCGCATGTGCGAGCCGGAATGCAGTGGAACGAAAAAGGCATTGTAATTCGCGGGACTGATCCGACGAATCACTGGTCAAATCCTCCACGTCCGACGGTTGAGTAATCCAGGCGACGATGTCAAATCTTTCCGGATGTATCATTTGTAGCGATCGTGAATGCGCTTGACGTCGTGGTTTTCGACGGATTAGCATGAGTTGTCGGATTTGGCAGGATGCGAAGAGTCTGCTTGTCAGGTAGACTGACGACGCTTTGGCGTTTGCCGAAAACTGAATCGCTTTGCCTTGTGGCCGCCGCGCGGTCATGGCGAAGATGACAGCCGGTTTTCGCCGATTTCCAGATACGGTCTTTTATTGCATCGAATTCGCGGCTGTTTGTCCGCGGATCGAGTGAGTTCTTCAGATTCCGCCGGAGTCATTTTGATGAGCAGGCTTGGGATTGTTTGTGGTACGCTTGTCATTATCGGGCTACTCGTCGAATTCTGGCTGGTGGCCAAGCTGGGTTATCGCCGGGCTGAAGTCGGTGAGAAGCTGCGTGAAGCCAGCGTGAAGAGCGAAAAAGCAGTCGCGGAATTCGAAAAATCCGAATCAGAACTGCGGACGGCCGAAGTTAACCTTGCCGCTCTGAAACTGGGCTGGGGATATGAGTTTCAGTTTGCCCCCGCCAATCCGGCTCCGGTGCAGAATCAGGGAGGCAAGCTGTTTGTGACCGGTTTGGGAGCAGCGACACAAGGGCTGAATAATCTTGAGAGAACAATCGACGCTGCCGGCGCGAAAAAGATGGTCCCGCCACCGATGCATGTCTTCGCTGCCGACGCTCAGGGAATAGTCGTCTATACGGGCGAATTTCGGCTGGGGACTGACCCGAATGAATTGGGTGAACAAACCTGTGTGCTGTATCCGACATGGAAAGTTTCCCCGCAGGAAATGGCCTCATGGAATTTCAATAACGGCGTTCGCATTCGGACTCAGATTCCACCGGGTGGCCGAGCTGCAATTGACAGCCTGAACCAGACGATCCAGCGTTCGGTCGAGCAACTGACGCAGCTCAATACAAGAACCGAAGACCAGAAGCTGTTGAAAGCCGATGCGGATCTCGCACTTCAGGCACGACGCAATGATCTGCTGGGGGACGCAAACGGTGCCGACGTGGCTGAACGACCTGAGTTCAAGGTGGGGCTGGTGCGGGCGATTGAAGACACGGAAGAAGAGCGAAACGCCGTGCAGGTTGCTGTCGATTCCAGTCGCCGTCGCATCCAACTGGCGACCAAACAACGATCGGAACTGATTAACAGCGTCAAAGAAATCGCCGGAAACGCATCAAAGCCCGCATCAAAGCCCGCAACAAAAGTCTCGACGGCAAATCCGTAGTTCCACAGCGCCTCCATCGCCGACAGCCGGCTAACCCCAATACCGTTCAAAAAGTAGCAGGCACACTCCGTGTGCCGTCCGCTGATTCGCAAAAAGCCCTGCTTTTTGTGGGTCGCGGCACATGGAATGTGCCTACTACTTTGCTTCGTTGAACGGTATTGCGGCTAACCCTGCCCCGCATTCGAAGATGCTGCAGCCAGTTCGTAGGCGTGAGCGAACCAGGAGAATCCGTATGGAGTATGATTGCCTTCGTGCAGAGCTTGCACCATCTGGTAGGCCGAACGTCGGAAGACTTCGTTGACCGTCAGCTCTGTCGTAAAGAAGATCGACGAATGTGCGGCCGGGTGGAAGTAGCGGCGGAAGTTGAAGCCGGATTCGTGGCCACCGCTTTGCAGCGCAGCCGTCTGTTGAATCTCCATCCGGTGCGGATTCTCGAGCACCACCGAATTCGGGAACGACATCATCCAGTTGCCCGATGAATCGGCCATGACCTGGCGTTCTCCGATCAGGCTTCCATGCTGATCATAGATTTTCCCGACGAGCGTTGTGCCGGGTTCCGTGATGCCGCTGAAGATCGGATCAACCGGCAGGGGCATCAGACGAGTTGTCAGCGGCGGCGCTCCCGCCGGCAACATGCCAAACCGGTCTGTACTCGGGTTGTGGAACGAATCGAAGGTGAAACCTGCGAGACGATTCACGTCAGCACCGGCATTGTTGCCGGGCGTCGGATCGACTCCGTTGAAACCGTCATCCGTGACCACGACGTGTTGTGAAAAGTTGATGATCGATGGAGGAGCGGTATTTGAAATCACGGCGACGACCTGCAGACTGACCGTCGAGCCAGCAGGAAGGTCGGCCAGATTCCATGTGATCGTTCCGGCTGCGGTGTTTACGATTCCGCCGTGCGACGGTACAACGTGGCTTAGTACTTCGGCAGGGAAATAGCTGGTCACAGTCACGCCGGTGCCCGTTTGACTGCCGTTGTTCGCCACGACGATTGAGTACGACAGCGTATCACCGCGGAGCACCGAGTCGCGACCGTGATTGATCGTAATGCGATAATCCGGCTGAGCCACAATCGACGTATGTTCGGAATCGGCGTTGTTCAATGGAGTCAGATCGAATCCGTGCGTGCCGTCGTCGGTGATCTGCGACTGTGTCAAACTTTGATCGACACCCGATGGCAAGGCCGCATCGACTCGCACGGCAAACAACAACAGGCCTGATTCGCCCGCCGCAACGTTTCCCAGCGTAAACCAATATGTGTTGTCGCCATTGTCGATCCAGCCCGCTGAGCTGGACGCGATGTCGAAAGTCGTGTTGTCGGGCAGAGT
>JAYTAK010000088.1:0-5014 GCA_043737515.1 Candidatus Kuenenia sp.
GCGTGCCGAATAGTCCACGCGCTTCCCGAGCAGGTTTTCGCGGAATCGCCCCTGCTTGCCTTTGATCATGTCGGTCAAAGACTTGAGCGGACGATTGGATGAACCCAGCACCGGACGCTTGCAGCGGTTGTTGTCGAACAACGCATCGACCGACTGCTGCAGCATGCGCTTTTCGTTGCGGACGATCACTTCCGGAGCGTTCAGGTCAACCAGCTTCTTCAGACGGTTGTTGCGGTTGATGATACGGCGATACAGGTCGTTCAGGTCGCTGGTCGCGAAGTTGCCGGAATCCAGCAGTACCAGCGGACGCAGGTCGGGCGGAATCACGGGAATTACATCCAGCACCATCCACTCGGGCTTATTCTCGCTGTCGCGCAGTGCTTCCACGATCTTCAATCGTTTGATCAGATCCTTGATCTTCTGCTGACTGCCGGTTTTCGCGAGTTCTGTACGCAGTTCGCCGGACAATTCTGCCAGGCGCATTGATGCCAGTAATTTCTTGATGGCTTCTGCACCCATCCCGATTTCGAACGTGCCGTCGCCGTAGTCGCGCTTTGCCTGGCGCGCTTCTTCTTCCGTCAGCATCTGACACTTCTTCAGCGGAGTGTCACCCGGTTCGATGACGACGTAATCCTGGAAGTAGATCACTTTTTCCAGGGAGGTCGTCTTCATGTTCAGCAACGCGCCGAGGCGGCTGGGCATGGATTTGAAGAACCAGATATGCACCACCGGCGCGGCCAGTTCGATATGGCCCATGCGTTTGCGGCGAACACGACTGTGCGTGACCTTGACGCCGCAGCGGTCGCAGATCATGCCTTTGTACTTCATACCGCGGTACTTACCACAGGCACATTCCCAGTCCTTTTCAGGCCCGAAAATACGCTCGCAGAACAGGCCGTCCCGCTCAGGTCGGTAAGTTCGATAGTTGATCGTTTCCGGCTTTTTGACTTCGCCAAAAGACCAACTGCGAATGTCATGTGGACTCGCCAGACTGATTTTCACAGACGCGTAGTCGTTGACTCGATCAAATGTACCTTCGGTGGCACTCACGTGCGAATCTCCTCAAAGTGGAGGTTCAAAAAACAGTGTCCGATCCGGAAAGTCCGGTTCGGAGTTCGCCTTTTGGATCTGGAAATAATTCTCGCATCGCCACCGGGTTTTCCGGCGGCTGGTTGGCTTCTGTACTAAGTCCGTTTGAATTGAAGTTTGTCAAGACGCACGAGCGTAGCAAAGAAACCGATCGACCACCCCGGCATGCGGAGTGGCTCCTGGGTTTGCATTTTCAGCGGACGGATTTCTCAAGCTGCAGGTTCAGACACAAACCACGAATTTCGTTGTTCAACACGTCGAAGCTGGCAGGTGTGCCGGCTTCCAGTGTGTTCTCGCCCTTCACCATGCTCTCGTAAATCTTGGTACGGCCTTCGACGTCGTCGCTCTTCACTGTCAGCAGTTCCTGAAGAATGTAGGCAGCCCCGTAGGCTTCGAGCGCCCACACTTCCATTTCTCCAAATCGCTGACCACCGAAGCGTGCCTTACCACCCAGCGGCTGCTGGGTGATGAGCGAGTAGGGTCCGGTCGCTCGGGCGTGAACTTTGTCATCGACCAGGTGATGCAGCTTGAGCATATAAATCTGACCGACGGTCGTACGCTGCTCCTGACGTTCGCCCGTGCGGCCATCGTGCAGGTACGCCTTGCCGTCTTCGGGCAGTCCGGCTTCCTGCATGGCCAGTCGCACTTCTTCTTCTGAGGCTCCGTCAAACACCGGACAGATGGCTCGATAACCCAGCTTCGCGGCAGCCCAGCCGAGGTGGGTTTCCAGGATCTGCCCGACATTCATACGACTCGGAACACCCAGCGGGTTCAGAATGATGTCGATGGGAGTACCGTCTTCGAGGAACGGCATGTCCTCAATCGGCAGCACTTTGGAAATCACACCTTTGTTCCCGTGACGTCCGGCCATCTTATCGCCGACAGAAATCTGTCGCTTGGAGGCCACGTACACTTTCACCATCTGCAGCACACCGCTCGGCAACTCGTCGCCGCGTTTCATGCTGTTCAGGCGATGGTCTTCACGATCGATCACGTCTTCGACCAGTACCCAGCCTTCACGCACCACTTTGCGAGCGGCGGTTTTCTTCTGAGGACTGCGAATGTCCATGTCTTCGAAATGCGTGTGGAATCGACGAGCATAATCGGCGACAGCTTTGGGATCATCCAGCTTGGCCAGTTGGCGACCATCAGAATCCGTTACCGGCTGCTCCAACGCAGCTTCCAGTTCGATGAGGAACGTTTTGAAAGATGCGGCAATTGTAACTTCGTTCTCTTTCTCGACCTTTTTCAGTTCGTCTTCGAATCGCTTGCGTTCGATTTCCGACAGACTCATTCGACGAGAAAACTTCTCCGTATGAATCACGATGCCGCCCACACCGCTCGGGACTTCCAGGCTTTCGTTCTTCACGTCTTCACCCGCACGACCAAAGATCGCGTGCAGCAGTTTTTCTTCCGGCGTCAGTTCCGACTTGGCCTTCGGCGAAACTTTGCCCACCAGAATATCACCCGGATTGACGCGCGTGCCGACTTTCACGACACCCGTTTCATCCAGATGACGCAAAGCCTTTTCGCTGACGTTGGGAATGTCGCGAGTAAACTCTTCACGTCCCAGCTTCGTCTCGCGAATTTCGACGTCAAATTCGTCCAGATGAATCGACGTGTAAACGTCTTCCTTCACCAGACGTTCGGACAGAATAATCGCGTCTTCGAAGTTGTAGCCTTCCCATGACATGAAGGCGACGAGCACGTTGCGCCCCAGGGCCAGTGATCCGTCCTTCGTCGCCGCACTGTCACACAGGATCTGCCCTGCCTTGACACGTTCACCCATCTTTACGATCGGCTTCTGGTTCAAACAGGTGCGTTCGTTCAACCGTGTGAACTTGCGAAGCGGGTAGCGGCGTCCGTCGATTTCGATATTGCAGGCATCGACAAAAGTGACTTTGCCGGACTTTTCAGCTCGCAGCACCATACCGGAATTCTGAGCCACATACTGCTCCATTCCGGTTCCGACGATCGGACGTTCAGAAATCAGCAGCGGCACGGCCTGACGCTGCATGTTCGATCCCATCAGGGCTCGGTTCGCGTCGTCGTGTTCCAGGAACGGAATCAGACCGGCTGAAACTCCGACCATCTGACACGGAGCCACGTCGATGAACTCCACTTCACTGCGATCGATCCACACCACGTCGCTCTTGGTTCGGGCGAGCACTCGCTCTTCGGCGATCATGCCTTTTTCAACGAGCGTATCGGCCGGACACACCATGCCGGACGCTTCTTCATCGGCACGCAGCCAGACCACTTCGTCCGTAACCTTTGCGTTCTTCACAACGCGATACGGAGAAATCAGGAAGCCGTAGTCATCCACACGAGCGTAAATACTCAGGCTGGAAATCAGCCCGATGTTCGTTCCTTCGGGCGTCTCAATCGGACAAATACGCCCGTAGTGCGAAATATGAACGTCGCGGACTTCGAAGCCCGCACGCTTGCGATTCAAACCGCCCGGGCCGAGAGCACTCAAACGCCGCTCGTGTGTCAGCATCGACAGCGGGTTTGTCTGGTCCACAACCTGTGAGAGTTCACTTCGCCCGTAGAAGTAATCGATCGCCGCAGACACGCTCTTCGGATTGATGAGCGTCCGAGGCGTCATCGCATCGACTTCTTTCAGGCTCATGCGTTCCTGAACAGTACGACGCAGTTTCAGAAACCCCTTGCGGATTTCGTCAGCCGCCAGTTCATCAATGGTTCGCAGACGTCGATTACCAAGATTGTCGATATCGTCAATCTGTGCCGTCTCGTCACCAATTCGCAGGCGGACAATGTACTTCATCGCATTAATGAAGTCTTCCGGCTTCAGAGTCATCTCTTCGTCAGAGATGTCCTGCGCGAACTTACGATTGATACGGAAGCGACCTACCCGACCTAAACGATAGCGATTGACGTCAAAGAATTTCTCATTGAACAGATCGCTCGCCTTATCCAGGTTTGGCGGATTCCCGGGGCGCAGTCGCTGGTAGATTTTCAGCAGCGCTTCTTCGTGCGTTGATGTGCCGTCTTCTGCCAGCGTCTTCAACATCAGCAGATCGCTGGCATCTTTGACGACTTCGACGCTCTTCACGCCGCAGGTGAGCAGTTCTTCTGACACCAATTCACTGATCTCATAACCGGCATCGACCACCAACTCGCCAGCGCGCTCGTGCTTTTCAGGGAACACGACGTTTTCGACGGAATACTTGCCTTCCAGATCTTTGGCAACGGTCTTCGCCGTAATCTTGATTGTCTCAGTAGCGTAAAACAGCCGGATAATCTCGGCGTCCGAGGAGTATTCCTTAGCCATTGCACGCAACAGCGTCACGGCAGAAAACTTACCGCTCTGATCGATCCGGACACCAATTGCTTCGCGCTTGCTGACGAGCAATTCGATCCAGCTTCCACGTTCCGGAATGATGCGGCACGACTGTGTCTTGCGATCACTGCTGGCCGTCTCTTCGGCCATTACAAAGTCCACGCCCGGAGAACGATGCAACTGGCTGACAACGACGCGTTCGGCACCGTTGATGATGAATTCACCGCCACCGACCATAATCGGTATATCGCCGAGATACACTTCTTCTTCAACCGGCTGTTCCTTCACCAAACGCAACCAGACACGGAACGGCATTCCGTAGGTCAGGCGAAGCTGGCGGCACTCTTCCGGTGTGTACCGAGGCTTGCCCAGTTCATAACGGATGTACTCGAGACGAAACTGCGAGTCGTAACTCTCGATCGGAAACACTTCGCGCAGAATTGCTTCCAGACCAATGTCGAGGCGATCGCGTGAAGAACGATCGGCCTGTAAGAAACGAGCGTAAGAAGCCGTCTGAATCAATGTCAGACCGGAAATCTCATACTCGGCGTTAATTTTTCCGAAGTTTCGAACTTCGTCCTGGTCGATAGTACGAACAGACGGAATCGGCATACGGAGCCC
>JAYTAK010000089.1:0-2153 GCA_043737515.1 Candidatus Kuenenia sp.
CTGAACTGCCGGATTCGCCCGCGGATTTGCATCAATCAAATAAGGAGTGCCATTGTCGTGGTCAACAATAAAGTCCAGGCCCAGGAAACCGGTCCAACGAGTGGCAGCGGCCAGGCGGTCACTCAATTCCGCAATTTCGGGATGAGCGATCGATTCCCTGTGCGAGGACGTGCCATCATTTTCAGGAAAGCATCGCAGCGGACGATAAATGACCTCTCCCAGTTTGCGCCCCTGATGACACAACATGAGCGTATAGATTGGTTTGCCATGAATCTTCTGCTGTACGAACGGCGGCGCGGCATGACGGCGAGTTTCACTGTCGTGGAGCAGTCGAAACCGTTCAACAAGCTGCGGCATCGTATCGCAATACTCTCGGCCGATACTGTTGTTGCTGGCGGGAAGCTTCAGCACGACTGGGAACCGCAGCGCGCTCATCTGGCGTTCCAGATCCTCGATATTCGGATGAGGCACAGTCGGAGGCGTCGGGATTCCCAGATCGCAGCAGATTCCGTAAAGGCTGGGCTTATGATGCAGTCGCCACATCACGTCAAAGGGCGGCAACAGCAGAGTTGTCAGCGACTCCACCTCGTCACGGAATTCTGCCAGCAGTAGCGTTTCTTCGAATGTAGGCAGCAGCAGATCGTACGGTCGAGCCTTGAGTTCCCGAACCAGAGCGGCGAGATACCCGGCAGGATCGCGGGAAAGGGATGGTGTGCAGAGCCACTTCGTTCCCCGGACAGCCTTTCCAACGGACCACCAGTGATGGTCGGCAGCCGTCACATCGATCCCGCTGGTGGTCAGCCCCTGAATCAGCCTCGCCGTGAAAAACATTGAGGAACCGGTAACGAGGACTCGCATGTTTTTTTCAGTGGTGCGTGAGTGAGAAGCATGATTGCAAACCGGAACGCTACGTCGTTGCCAGGAGAATCGTCAAGACGGATTTTCGTCAAACGGGACTGGTGCAGACTGAATTTGAAAAGGAACGCAAAACGGTGTCAGGAACGAATGGCACTGTCGTGGTTGTAAGTTACTTCATGTGCAGCGTTTACGCAATTCGACTCTGAGGACATGGCGAGGCTTCTGCATCAGCGGGTAACCGTGACGGCGGCGCTTGATCACACGCGGCTCCAGTCTTCCAGGACGATCTCCGACTCGACATTCGTTCATGATGATCGTCGAGAAAGGAAAACGTACAAAGTCGATCACCGTGGTCTGACACCTTTTGTGTTCCTTCGGTCAAGCCGGCTGGGGTCTTGCGCATTGCGGTTGGTCGGTGGTTAGCTCTCCATCTGCTTCACCGATCCGCACGAGGCGGATGGGGTCGGGACGGAAGGAACACTATGTCGCTCCGCTATCCTCAGCCGATGGATGCAAGCGAGACATTTCGATCATCCTTTCACGGGGAGCAGGAAGAACCAATCGAAAGCAAGTGATCCGTATCAGTCTCCCGCCGTGAATTACAATATTTCGACGAAGTTGCTCACCAAAAAACAGGTTCAGCGACAAATCGTGTGCGCGAGTTCGCTCGGAATCAGAATTTGCTGTTTGTTGGTTTTCTTGGTGCGTCTTGTGATTCACCGCGAAGCGGTTTAAGAAATTAGCCGGTGGTAAGGACCGAGCCAGAAATAACTGTCCCTTTGTCACCTTTCCCTCTGCGAAAGATGCGTGGCTTTCGCGGAGCGAAAGACGACACTAAATTCCAGAACGGTCCTAAGCGAAGCGCCACCACCGGTCCGTGCATAAAATCGGGCTCGCACCCTGACAATGGTGCCAGATTCGTGGCTTCTGGCATCCCTTGAGGATGAATCCCAGTCACATCGACTTGAGTGTGCCGAGTACTTCATTTGTCGTTGAGTCTGAATTCTGATGAATCCGGCTACAACAAAACATCTCAATCAGACCCGCGCGGAGGATACTCTTTGCACAAGGAGCCCAGCGCGGGCTTCGCCCGCACCCCAGCGTCGAAGTCGGGACACAAGCACAGTGTTGTCAATCACGCAGGAAGACATGTGGCAAAAAAATTCATGGCAGAAAAATGAATCGCAGAAGGACCTCAATTCGTGTTCTGTATTTTTCTGCCCCTCATTTTTCTGCCAGACCTGACTTCAGCAATCAGACGCCTGAGAATCTGCGCGAGAAAACAAGAATTCAAC
>JAYTAK010000090.1:0-5007 GCA_043737515.1 Candidatus Kuenenia sp.
AATTGGCAGACACCTGCCGGAACTGCGCTGCGCTTGGTCCGGCCTACCCCAAATTCAAGCACTGACATGGCACCAGGACCGGGCATGGGAATTCAGAGAGTGTAATTCAGCCACACAGTGCTTCTGGTCTTTGGCAGAATGATGTGGGCAGAATGATGAAAATCGATTCCTGGGTTTATCATTCTGCCCACATCGTTCTGCCCTCAGTCGCGCTTTGATGGATCGGGTGGCCGGGGCTGGACTGAGCGAAGCGAAGGAAGCTCAAAAATAGTGGCGAGTGGTTAGTGGTGAGGGTGGCCGGGGCTGGACTGAGCGGAGCGAAGGAAGCCACGGGGTTTCGGGCTGGCGCCCTCCAACCCCGGCCACCCATCAAACCATTGCTGATGCCCTCCGGCTGACGAAGAATGATGCCGCAGAATCTGCCTGTTTGGGGAATGAAAGCGTATTCCCGCCGGTGTACACCGATCTGTTTGAAATCGCGGAGGATCCTGGAATTTCGACCGAATCTTGTCCCTCTAGTGGTAGGCAGCATTGCCAATCAGAACCGAATCAGAACGACATGGTTTTTCTGCATAATCGGTTTGATCATCAAGAGCAGCCAACGATCTCTGCTGCCGTGGCGGTCTTATTTCGCCACAGCATTTGCTCTTGCGGGAGCCCTGGCGTTTCGCCAATGATCCTGCCGGATCGATTTCGCAAGCTTTGGGCCGTTCTTGTGCCGTAGTTCAATCTCCACCTGTTGCGGTTTTTATAATCAGAGAGCGTCTGTATGCGATTTAGTTCATCTTCAATCAAGCGTCGCACCTCGCGAAAAATCGGTCGCAAAAGCGTGTCGGCCCAGGCAGAGACCTGCGAATTGAGAACGCTGCTGTCTGCTACCGTGATCAGCGTGGGTGCCATCGACGGTTCAGGACTTTCCATGGAAGGCGGTGAAGATGCCTCCGCGAAAGTCGATGCGACGGAAACTGGCTCGCTGCTGGGCGCTCCGATCGATCCGGATTTTACAGAAATCATGCCGGGAGAACCTGGCGTTGACGACGCGATCTTCTATTGCGGCATCGCGGACGGGGACCAGGAAATTTCTGTCGAAGACCCTTTAGCATTCATTCGATTCAATACACTCTTCACATCCGATGATCCAGGCGCCGATGACGGTACGGATGGCGAGAAACCGGTTGTCGATGAAGAAGTATTTTTCGAAGACGCCCCGCCAACTGAAGACTGGGATCTGTCCTGGGCGTACCGCTCGTTTGTCACTGTGGCGGGCGAAGAAGGGGACGACTCAGTCAAGGTGGCCGATGATGAAGACGGATCACCAGACATTTATTTCAGCCTGAACCCTGAAGACGCGGTTGTTGGCGACGACGTTGTGGTGGACGGTGATCCTGTGGACGGCGAGGAAGTCACGATCGATGACAGCGTCATCTACGAGAATCTGCCACCAGTCGAAGGCTGGGATCCGTCATGGGTCTACCGTACTCTGACGCCTGGCGAGGGTGACGGCTCTGAGGAGATCATTGTTGACGAGGGTACTGGTCCAGAAGATGGTCTGGGTTGCGGAGTCTCGCCGGACGGCTTTGTCCCTGGCGACCTGGCACCAAACGATTTCGACGGTGAAGTAGTACCCGAGCCGCTGGAAGACGATCCTGGCAAGCCCGTGGACGTCATCATTATGAATTGTGGAGTCTTCGAACCGGGTGACGAAATAATCTACATGCTTGACCCAATGGAATTAGGAGACATTTCGGGCGGACCGGTGAAAGTCGTCAGCGGCGATGACGGAGGCCTCGAACCAGTTGACGGCGAGGTTGCCGTTGAAGTTGAAGAGCCTGCTTCCGATCCGAACGAAAACGAAGAGGTCCACTACGCCCTGGACCCACTGCCTTTGGATGATGCTTCAGGCGAGCCGGTGGATGTCGTGGCAGACGGTGAGTTGATCCCGATCCACACTCTGGAATCGTCCGATTTCGATTCGTCTGTCATCTTCTATACGGCTGCTCCTGGCGGTGTCGAAGTGCAGCGGACCAACGACGCTGGCAATGTTCCGGAGGAATCGGCGGCTCTGTCGACAGTCGCCATCCCGGTCCGACTGTCTGCATCGAATTCACTGTTCAATGCGAACAGTGATCGTTCGTCCGTTGGCATTCCGGCAGGTGTTCAGTCAAATTTGACCCCGAGCAGCATTTCAAGCCCGACAAAACGCAATGCCACCCAGCGACGATCAATAACTCAGGTCGCGGCCGCACGGCAGTCTGCTGCGTCAGAAGGTTTGAACAGCCTGTCGCCACTTCTTGGCGGCGACGCAGCACCGACTGAAAATGACTCACCTGAAAACTCTGTCGATCCGCAGGCGGTAGAATCGGGATCGGTCGAGGAAACCGTCAGCGACAACGGCCATGCATCGTCCGGTGCCTCCGGTTTCGCCGCGAACCAGAACGTTCAACCTCGCAGCGGTCGCACAGCGATGATTGATCAGGTCATGGCCCAGTACGCGGAAAACAGCTTCAACAGTTGAGTTCCCCATCGAATTGATGGAAACAACGTCCGGCGGTTTGAGTCTGAAGCAAGACTCAAGTCGCACGGACGTTTTTCTTTTTGCGGAACAGTTGCAATTCACTTCCGCACACCGCTACTCTGAGCATCGTCAGGCTCGCGTGGGGTAAGCTTCCAGCTTGCCGTCGCTCAGAGAAAACTCAATGTCTTTTGACAAACCTGACAAGCTGGAAGCTTATCCCACTTCTATCAGCCGGTATGCGTTAGCGTCCGGTTTACTCAAATCACATGGAAAACCGGGTGCTAACGCACTGCGGCTGATACGTGGAAAACCGGGTGCTAACGCACTGCGGCTGATACGAGTTGCGATCAAATCGAGTACCGTAGGGCTCACGCCACTCCGCTCGCCGGACTCATTTCCCCCCAACCGGAGCTGCTCATGAAGTCGCCCATTTGCTTGCTGCTTGCCTCGTCGTTTCTGCTGGCCTCAAGCGGCGGCTTGCAGGGGCAGGGTGTCGGCGATTCTGACTTTGCACCGCTTCAGGCGGAGTATGAAAAGTCGCAGGCGGCGGTATTGCAGAAGTATTGCCTCAAATGTCATTCAGCCGCTGAAAAGCAGGGGGAACTGGATCTGGAGCAGTTTCATTCAGTCGCCGACATGCGTGGCAACGTTGTGCCGTGGCAGCGCGTCGTCGAGATGCTGGATGACGGTGAGATGCCGCCGAAAGATGCTGAGCTTCAGCCCACGAAAACGGAACACACTACTTTGCGAAATTGGGTCCGAAGTGTGCTCGATGCCGACGCGAAGGCCAACGCAGGCGATCCGGGACCCGTCGTCCTGCGACGCCTGAACAACGCGGAATTCAACTACACAATCCAGGATCTCACCGGTGTTCCGCTGGAACCCGCGCGCGAGTTCCCGGTGGACAGCGCGGCGGGGGAAGGATTTACGAACGTCGGAAATGCACTTGTCATGTCGCCGGCGCTCGTGCAGAAATATCTGGATGCAGGCAAAGACATCGCCAGCCATGCAATGCTGCTGCCGCACGGCATTGAGTTTTCTCCGAAGACGACATCGAGAGACTGGACCAATCAGCGGCTCGACGAAATCCGTCAGTTCTATGCTCGTTATTCCGACAGCGGAGGCGCGACGGCCGTCAATCTGCAGGGCGTCCAGTTTGAAACCAATGGCGGCGGACGACTGCCGCTGGAACTGTATCTGCGAACAACACTCATCGAACGCGACGCGCTGCGTGCCGGTTCAAAGTCGATTGCCGAAGTTTCGCGCGAACATAGACTCAACGAAAAATACCTGACCACACTGTGGACGGCATTGAACGACACGCAGCCGTCACTCGTGCTCGACATGATCCGCGCGCAATGGCGCGATGCCAGACCGGACGATACTCCGGCACTGGTCGCCGCGATTGTGCAATGGCAGCAGACTCTGTGGCGATTTACCACGATCGGGCACATCGGCAAACGCGATGGTCCGAAGGCGTGGCAGGTTCCCGTCCAGCCGCTGGCCGCGCGCCAGGAAATCCGCATCAAGATGCCCGCGCCGCAGGATGGAAAAAACATCACGCTGTATCTGGCGACCTCCGATGCATCGGATGGAAATGAGCATGACTTTGCGGTGTGGGAAAATCCACGCTTCGTCGCCGCCGGTCAGCCCGATCTACTGCTGCGAGATGTCCGGCACGCCGTGGCCACGTTGTCGGCTCATCGCGAACAAGTGCTGAGCAGTGCGGCCGCGTGCCTGAATGCCGCTGCAGAAGCCGGTGCGGCGGCTGACGCGGCGAAGATCGATGAACTCGCGGCGAAGCATGGCGTCGAACGGACCGTGCTGGCGGCCTGGTTCGCCTATCTTGGGATCGGTGCGGGAGAAGCAAAAATCGAATCGTACATCACGCAGAAGTCTGAACGATCGGAAAACTACGAGTTCGTCAAAGGCTGGGTCGGTCCCGATGCGCTGAGCGTCATTGCGAATTCATCGGACGACCTTGTGCGAGTCCCCGGTGACATGCAGCCGCACAGTGTGGGTGTTCATCCCACGCCGAAACTGCGGGTAGCAGTTGGCTGGCGAAGTCCGATCGCGGGTGCCGTAAATGTAACCGGGCGAGTTCAGCGGGCTCACATTGGCTGCGGTAATGGAGTCACATGGCTGGTGGAACTGCGTCGCGGGAATACTCGTCAACGACTGGCGTCTGGCACGGCGGCCGGAGCGGAAGAACAGAAGTTCGGGCCGTTTGAGAATCTTGTGGTACAGCCGGGCGATTTATTGTCGCTGGTCATCGGGCCGCGCGATGGAGAACATTCGTGTGACCTGACGGCGATTGATTTAACGGTGACAGCGAAAGATGATGCCGCTGCGGAATGGAATCTCGCCAAAGATATTTCGCCAGATATCCTTGCCGGCAACCCGCACGCAGATCGACTCGGCAATATGGGCGTCTGGCATTTCTACAGTGAACCGGATGCCGGTGGCGGTGCGGATTCGATTGTCCCAGCCGG
>JAYTAK010000091.1:0-5007 GCA_043737515.1 Candidatus Kuenenia sp.
TACTGTCAGTTGATTTGATTCACCAGCGGCCAGCGTGGAGCTTGAGGGAGACACATCAATCCGTTGCAACGTTGCTTCATCCGTTCGCGGGCCTGGCGCGCCTGCCGCGATCCAGTCGGTCAGGATTTGTGCAGCCTTTCCGCCCGATTCCAGTCGCTGACCGCCACCATGCGGAATCAGGTTAGCCGCTTTGCGAACCAACAGGCTCGCTTCCGGCGATGCCGCATTAATCCGTCGCCCCAGCGCTTCGCGTGTGATCGTGGCATGATCCAGTTCCGGTGCGTACCCGCGGAGCGACAATCGAAAGCCATTTTGCCCCGCCAGTTTTCCATGACAGCCACCGGCATTGCAGCCAAAGCGTGTCAGCACGGGGACAACATCATTGTTAAACGACACCGGTTCCGCAGCATCCGCAGGTGTCGCCTTGCCGATGCAGGCGAAACACAGTAACACGGCGATCTGACTCAGACTGGACGTCATACATTCTTGCCTGCGTATTCTTATGGCCGGTACGTCGTGACACTAAATGCGATTCAATAGCTCGCTCTTTTTGGCGGCGAATTCTTCTTTGGTAATGTAACCCTTTTCCATCAACCCGCCGAGACGTTCAAGCGTGGCAATGATGTCTTCGCCGCTTTTCTGATTCAATGGCAGTTCCGCCGCTGCGCAGGACGGTGTCGGTTGAGCATCAAAAGAAGCTTGAACTGCTGGCGGCGAAACCTGGACGGGCGTCGGAGGAGCTGCGGGCTGACTCGGTGCGGGCGGGACCATCACTCCGTCACGCGAGACCACCGGCAGCGTTGACAGGTTGACGGTTCCGTATTGGCTGGTGAACGTGATCGACTGCCCGCCGCCTTGTTGTTGGCCGAAACCGCCAATCTGGTGATCCAGCGTGTCGTAGACCCACGGTTGGCCACCGGTCGTCACTGCCAATCGGTGATTGTTGGCAAAGTATGCGTAACGGACCGTATTCTGCGAACCGATCGCACTGGGTGTTCCCAGTTCTCGTGGCCACCAGTTTGCCGACGGGTCGGGAACAAACAGACTGTTGCCAGACCCGATCTGACCGGCTGCCTGCGACTGGGCATGCATTCCGTTCTGACTCTGCGATTGAAACGATCCACTGAACGGCGTTGTCTGATGACTGGCCAGCGCATGCGAGATGTCGCTGCACAGGTTATTGACAAGGCATTTGAGATGATTGTTGAACAGGTCGCTGACCATCGTCATGCCACCGCTCATCCACTGTCCCGAACCACCGAATTCCGGATGGCTGAACTGGGCCATCGACCCGTTGCCGTTCTGCACAGCAATCAGCATGTGGGTGACCGCATCGTTCGAGACGCCGTGACGCTGGGAAAGATTCTGAACGAGCTGAATACCTGACGGAGAGAGATTGGGCACGATGAAAGGTTGTCCTGAGAGTCGTCAATGAAGATCGATTTTGCCGTGTCAGGCTGATTTGCCCACAGCGCGAATTATCCGGCTGCCATTCGCCTGAAAGAAGCGGCATCACAACGCATTCCCAAAGTTCCTGCAACAATCGTTGTTTTTGCGGACCTATCGGCACACGGCACTGATTCCACATTCCAATTCGTTCACCTTCGTTGGCCCCGCAGAAGGTCCGGTACTGCGCACCTCAGCCGATTCCGGCTATGAGGATCATCGCGGAGAAATTGATCTGCTCGTTTCACGTCAGATGCAGACGGGCGCATGATTTTCTTCTTCGACCATGATGTCCCCGAAGATGCAGCCTATGCGTTGAAAGCGATGGACCACCAAGTCATCCGCCTGCGTGAAGTCTTGCCGACGACCACTCGGGATGAAGATGTGTTCCAATACGCGAATGACAACGACTACATCTTAGTGACCAGCAACCGGGATGACTTCTTGTCGCTGATCGGCAACACCCCGTTCTCTGGTCTGATCATTCTTGTGCGTCGCCCTCGCCGAGCCCTGGAACGAGCCGCCTTGGTCCAATTGATCGAACGAGTCGGTGAAGCCGGTCTCCGGGGAGCGATTCATTTTGCCTGAGATTGGCAGCGGGCGGATTCAATGACCCACATTTCTGTGGTGCCACTCACTTGCCTAGAAACAGCAACACTGTCGTCGTCCAACCCCACTTTCCGATTCGTCAATCTGGGCTGGCCCCGGAATTTGCCTTCTTGAAATCGAGCCGAATCTTGTCGGCGAGACAGGGACGCTCCTCGCTGAACTGGCGAAGCGTGTGAATCATCCGTCGCTGGTCCTGGAAGACATTCCGCGGTTGCTGGTGGAAGATGCGGAATTGCTGACTCCGGAAGCCTGGACCGCCGCCATGCAACGGGCAGGCCGCAGCTAGCGCTCGGTCAGCAATAGATAGATTGATGGGTGGCCGGGGTTGGAGGGCGCTACCCCGAAACCCCGGGGCTTCCTTCGCTCCGCTCAGTCCAGCCCCGGCCACCCGATCCATCAAGCCACGACTGACCGAGTACTAATAATTCTGCCGGAGCAGGCGGAATACGAGCAAAAACGAGGGGACCATGACGATCGTCGCGATCAAAATCCATTGGAGTCGTCGTCGTTGCTTTGTTGATGCGGGAACTTCGTTCCGACTGATTCGCGACAATGTTTTCGCCGCAAGGTAGAACGTGTAGAACGCCAGCGGGGGGAAAAACAACGACAATACGACCGAACGAAACGCACGCCGGATTTCGAGATCGACTTCGGATCCTGGTGCAGCTTCAACCAGTGTGCCTGCGATCGGTGGAGCATACGGGTTGGAATCATGTTCAGGAATAAACTGGACGGGATCGTTTTCTGTCGGCAGAGGCTGTGCAATCGTTTCGACGACGAACTCCTCGTCATGTTCGGCAGACCATGTCTTGCCGCACGACCAGCACGAATCAAATTCGCGGCCGTTCACTTCGCCGCAGTCAGAACACACCCAATCCGTGCGTTGATTCGCGGATTGCGTGGCCAGGCGTTCTGCCAGAATCTTTTGAGCCTCCTCGACTTTGCGTCGCGGGACGACGAGTTCCACTTTCTGCACGGCGAGGCCGTACAAGTTGAGCGTGTCTCCGACAGTGTCGCCGCTGATTTCGGCCGCAATTCCATGCGACTCCAGCGTCGCCACATCCAGCGCCGCATCGATGCTGCGGGCGTAGAGTCGAATGGCGACTGGATCATCGCCGAGTGCAGGATTCCGGGACGAATTACCCGATTGACTGGATGACATCTAGTTCTTTCCACGGAAGCGAATGTCCATCGGACGTTCAATCATTCAATCATTCAAAATTCATCGACGCGAATCACACCGGCCGCAATCTTCTGAGCCAATTCATCGGCATCCAGCGCCTGCAACGGGCTGATCTCCACGGGCCGATCGTCGGCGACCGCTCGACCTGCCGCTGCCAGCCATTCGCGTCCGATGCGCGACAAGGCGGCGCGGGCAGTTTCAGGGGAGTCTGCACCACTGCGATTCTTGACCGGATTGAATTCCCGCATGCGGTTGCCTTCGACAATCAGCGTTCGTTCGGCAATCGGCAGTGCATCAAAGATAAATCGTTCCAGTTTGATGGCATTCGGCTGTGCGGGATCATCCGGCGTGATCGTGGCACCCTGATCGTCGATAAACGCCACATTTTTGCGAGCCACATGCAACGGAAGCGTACTCTCGTCTCCCGACAGTTGTTCCAGAAACTCACGATCGAACACATGAATCGCGGTGTTGCCAGCCCAGAAGATCCAGTCACCACGATCATCACAACGCCCCGCCTGTACCGGTGTCAGTTCACTGTATTCAACGATCTCAGTGCGACCGTTGATATCGACCAGCACTCCCATGCGTTCGGTGGGACTTGTCTTGCGAACCACATTCGTGGTCAATTGCGAAGATTGCTGAGCGTGAAAACCGATCAATGCCGGATCGCAGAGTATTGCAGTCGGGTTGTCAACCTGATGATAAAACAGGTGCCGCATATCGTGTCGGGCAAGCAGATCAAGTAATCCGGCATTCGCCAGCGCTGCCACGAGGCCCCCGTGTCCATCCGGAGAGAGAGCCAGTTCGCTGCGGCTGGACATCAGAATGCGCCCGGTGGCCGCATCCAGGGCGGGCAGACTGCCTTGCTGGAAGAGATGCACCGTGTCCTGACCAAGTCCGAAATGCTTGTGCTGTTGCAGAAAGTTGAGCGTCTCTGCATGCGTCGCATCGCTGGTCATAATCAGCCAGGGGATTGTGGCCTGATGTCGTCGCCGTCTCGCCAGAATCTGTTCGGCGAAGATTTGAAACAGGGTGCGATCCGATTTCGGACCGATTGGAAACATGCCCTTTGGATGATCAAAACCCAGGCGACTTCCCTGACCTCCGGCAACCGTGATCACGGCGACCTTGCCAGCCCGCAATTCTCGCTCACCAAATTGTGCGGCCTGATTCCAGCGCTCATTATCGGCGGCAGATTGCGGTTGTCGCTCGATCTGACGTGGACTTTTGGCCGATTCAATTCTGGCAATTGCATCAACGGGCGAATCGTTACGGGTGGTTGATTTCCAGATCTGATCCAACATCCTCAAATCGGTGCCGCCGATTTGATTCAGCAGGGAAGTTTTGCCTGTGGGTGAAAGTTCATCCCAGAACTTCAGCAGATGGGACTGTGAGGCGTTATCGAGCTGTTCGCGCACGCGGGCAGGAATGGATTTCATATTGGAAAGCGGACGGCGAAAAAGATGTGTCAGGAATCCGCGCGGAAACTGCCCGGATGCATGGTCGCAAGCCAGACCGTCGCGACCGGGATCATAGAAAACTTTCGGTCGGCCTGCTGTATGAAATGCCCGTGATTTGTCCTCACAACCAGTAAAAGGCCACTTCGCCAGCGTCATTCGATGAAAGGGTCAGCGTTTGACAAAGTCCGTGGAACACTGCCGTTCTGTGCAGATTGCGGGGCTTTGACGTGCCCCTGTCAAGTTGCCCCAACAGATCACGGGATAGCGGCGTATCCTCAGTTCAGGTACCGCCCTGCGCGGATTCCA
>JAYTAK010000092.1:0-2151 GCA_043737515.1 Candidatus Kuenenia sp.
TCGGTCGCATTTCTGTGCGGTCGCGTCGACGCTGATGCGGCGAATTCTGGTCGATTACGCTCGAGCCCGGCTTGCGGAAAAGCGTGGCGGTGGGGCTGCTTTGCTGTCATTGGCTATCGATCCGGCAATCATGGCAAGCCACAGTGAAGTGGACATGATTGCACTGGATAATGCCCTGATTAAACTGGCAGAATTAAATCCGCGGCATGCCCGAGTCATCGAATTGCGTTTTTTTGGCGGATTATCGATCGAAGAGACCTCCCACGTTCTGGAAGTTTCCGCGTGGACTGTCAAGAACGACTGGCGAGCGGCTCGCGCGTGGCTTTTGACGCAACTTGATGGCGAAGATCCTTCATGACCCCCGACGACTATCAGCGAATCACCGAGACTTTCCTGCGGCTGTGTGAACTTCCCGCCGAGGAACGCACCGCTGCGATGGAAGAACTGAAGCAGCAGGATCCGGAGTTCCATAAGGCCATCGAGGCCATGCTGCGACAGGATGATGAGGACGATTCTCGATTTCGAAGCAACGCGGATGAAACATTCCGCTCCGACTCAAAAGCGGGCCATCTGATGTTTTCGTCGATGGCTCGCGGCGAAGAGTTGACCGAAGATCGATACAAACTGACACGGCTGCACGCCACCGGTGGAATGGGGCGAGTCTGGCTGGCGCGCGATAATGCGATCGGGCGCAATGTCGCCCTGAAAGAACTGCGTCCAGAAACGCCATCGGCACCGGGGATCTGGAATCGATTTCTGAATGAAGCGAAGGTAACGGGTCAGCTCGAACATCCGGGCATTGTCCCTGTTTACGAAGTCGATGCGGACGAGAGCAATCGACCGTTCTACACGATGCGGTTCGTGAAGGGGCAGACGCTGCATGATGCGATCCGTAGTTTCACCGCAAAAAGAACAGGCGGCCCATCTTCTCCGATGGAGTTGCGAGAACTGATCACGTCGCTGATCGGAGTTGCGAACGCGATTGGCTACGCGCATTCTCGAGGCGTACTGCATCGAGATCTCAAGGGCCAGAATGTGGTGCTGGGAGATTATGGCGAGGTGATTGTGCTGGACTGGGGACTGGCGTGTATCGTCGGAGCTGCGGAACTGGATGATGATCAGCTTCCCGTGTCCGGTTCCGGTATCTCAGAGCAGTCCACCGCGGGTCAGGTCATTGGCACGCCCGCTTTTATGTCACCAGAGCAGGCGCTGGGCCAGCCAGAGAAAATGAATGTTCAGACCGATGTCTTTGGCTTGGGCGGGATCTTGTATGAAATCCTGACTGGTCGGGCTCCGTATGAAGGAAAAGCCGTGCTCGAGACGTTGGAAAAGGCAAAGGCCTGCAACCCAACATCTCCTCGAATGATCTGGGCGGACGCACCAAAAGCACTGGAAGCGATTTGCCTGAAAGCGATGTCCAAAGAACAATCCGGGCGATACGCCTCCGCGATCGACTTTGCGGATGACCTGCGACGCTGGCAGGCTGATGAATCAGTGAGTGCGTACCCAGATCCGTTGTCCGTTCGCATCAGCCGGTGGGCTCGTCGTCATCGGACGATGGTTGTCACAGCGGCGGCTCTTTCGGTCATGGCCATAGTGGCGTTGTCAGCAAGCACGATCCTGATCTCTCGCGAGCAAGTCAAAACAGCCGCCGCACAGACTCGCGCTGAAGCCAATCTTGCGAAAGCTCGAGAGGCCGTGCAACGCATGCTGACAGAAGTCGGCGATGAGCGACTGAAGAATATTCCTCAGATGGAGAAGCTGCGAGAAACGTTGCTGAAGGAAGCACTCGAATTCAATAAGGGCTTTCTGCAGGAATCAGACGATCCCGAAATTCGCCGCGAGGCTGGATTGGCTCATGGCAACGTGGCATGGATTTATAAGATGCTCGGGAACTCCGACAAAGCGGTCGAATCCTGGCGACAGAGCATCGAGATTCTGACAGAACTGCACAAATCCGACCCGAAGAATCTGACGTACACCAAAACACTGACCAGCAGTCTGTTGAATTCAGCATACACTCAGCAATCCCTTGGACTGAACGCGGAGTCCGAAGCCACATGCAGGAAAGCGCTGGCACTGCTGGAACCACTGGCAAACGGCAGCTCTGCCGACGACGGGATACTCAACACAATTGCCGGCTGTCAGCGA
>JAYTAK010000093.1:0-11555 GCA_043737515.1 Candidatus Kuenenia sp.
TGCAACACTCCGATGGACTCAGTCCATTCAACCGCCATGCGATGACCGTCGTCATAGCGATACGCCAGCGGCTGATCCGGCTGGTCGAACACCACGCGCCACGCATCGGCGTTATCCGGTTCGTTAATCGTGTAAGTCCAGCCCAGAAACTCATTGTGTCCGATCGTCGGAATCGGAGTTCCAAAGAAACAGGCACCGGAAAAACGAATCGTCTGCTCACTGTGCAAATGCGCTTCATAGAATTGTCCCCAGCCGTGCCAGGGTTGATGCGGATTGATCAGCAGCATCGCTTTTCCATTTGCGGTCTTTGACGGTCCGATCGCCCATTCGTTCGAACCGACGGCATCTCTGGCCGCCTGTTCCAGGGGATTGAGAACTTCGTCCAACTGAGCGGTCTGGTTCGGATCGAACAGAATCTGAGGGCGGCCGACATGAGTCTGGCTGTAGGTGAAGTCGAGCAGCAGATGTCGTTCGATCGCGATCACCATCCAGGGTTCGAACGTTTGAATCAGTCGCCGCGGCGTCTTCGGATGATGTTGCAGATACCAGTTCAACCCTTTCGTGAACGCCGCGATCAGCGTCTGCTGCCCCACCGAGAGCCGCTCGAAATCGGCCTTTGAACGTGGGACCACTTCGAAGCTGCGGTTCAACAAATCAACCGGCAGCCCGGCGTCCCCCTGCACTTCGGCATAACGTCCCAGAGCGCGAATCGTAGTGTCCTCCACCTGCCAGAAATAGTCTTCCGCCTGAGCATACCCCATGCCGAAAACCACGCATTCGTCCGTTGGACCCAGAATATGAGCTACGCCCCAGGCGTCGCGATGAATGGTGACAGATTCGGCGAGTCGCTTTGAATGATCATCCGACACTTCCGCTGCGTCCCCAGTGGTTACCGAGAACATCAGACTGGCGGTGAGGATGACTCTGAGGCTGCTCATTGGCGTTCGTCCGTTCGTTCTGGATACGAGCAGTTGAGTGAAACATGGACAATAACAGAGTTCCAGGGCGCGGCAAGCGTCAGCGCCGGCCCATCCTTGCGCGGAGGATTCATCGCAGCAATGCGGCTGCTCGGGGATGACGCCAAACCGGAGTTCCCGGAAATTGCAGCATCCGATATGATCTTCGACAAAGTCCTGGTTCGACTATTCCGGATTGGTTGAAAACGGTGTCTCGGATTCTCCGGCATCCGGTTTTGGCAGTGTTTTCTGATCCCTCCAAAGTTCCGGACATAATTCTCAACGCGACGTCATGCTCCTGGACGTGAATCTCGGTCAGAGGACCTGCGTCGAGGTCGGTGTTTTGGCATGAAGTCCGGAAATTCAACAAGTGATGGAACGCGCACGATGAGCCAAACAAGGTTCGCAGCATTGGAAGCCCTGAAGAACATTTGTCAGTTCATGTCCGGGAATCCGCGTCGACGGCGGGGAGCTTTCCAGATTACGGAGATTCTTGAGCCTCGGCAGGTGCTGTCAGCGGTCACAGTGAGATCGCTGATTAATGGAGTCGAAACGACTGCTGAGTCGCGAATGCACCCGGAGGTCGATACGTCACTGATTCGAACCTATGAGGTTCGCAACACAGGCACCGATGCGGTCCGAGTGATGTCGATTCGCGATGATGGTGGAAACGGCTTTCAGTCCGTTCAATTTCAGTCGATGAAATTCATTGCGTCAGAAAACCGTCGCGACGTTGTCTATGACGCGAAGCGAGAGATTCTGTATATCTCGACCAGCGACGGGCTCGTCCAGCGCTACGACCTGGTCCAGAACAGGTTTCTATCATCGTATGCAGTCGGAGGTACTCCAGGAACGCTGGACCTGTCGCCCAATCAGGATCGACTGATTGTGACCAATTTTTCCGGTCCGTGGTTTCACTTGATTGACTTGACGACGGATACGTTTACACAGATCGCTGCTCCGGGCGCTGATAACATTACGATTTCCGCAGTGTTCCTCAGTGATTCTGCGTATGCTATTTCGAGGAGTTCATGGTCACAGATTTCCGGGCTTCCGATTACAAACAATCCCTCTAGCGCAGTGATCTCTATCAGTGCTGATCGAACAACGGTTGGATATGTGGGAACCGGGAATTCAGGCGGCGAAACCGGGCGCTACAGTTTTACTGATGCAGATTCTGCCACGTCTGGTACAGGCTGGTTCAACTGGGACATCTCGGTCAGTCGCAATGGTCAGCAGTTTGCCGTGCCGACTTACAACGGAACGTTCATTTACAACGCCGACATGCAGCAAATCGGGAAGATTGGCACATATGCAGATGAAGGTCCGATTGGCGTCGCTTACAGCCCGAATTCTGACATTGTGTATTTTGCCTGGGCAGACTGGGATCATCAGCACGCGGCGATTGACGCATGGGATACAAAGACACTGACTCGGGTGTCTGTGATTGATGCCACATGGCGCTACGGGTGGACGGGCAACGGATTTCTGGTCGATGGACGCCTGAAGATTTCGCGTGACGGACAGATTCTGTTTGCAACCGCTCCTGGAGGAGTCAGAGTTTACGGCACCGATGATCTGCTTCCGATCTTCACCGGAGGTGACACTGATCGCGACAGGCTGCTTGATCCAGGTGAAGTCTGGACCTATCGAGCCCGGGACATCGCGCGCAGAGGATACTGGCAGAATACTGTTGTCGTGGAGACAAAAACGCTCGAAGGTGCAGTCGCTTCCAGCAGTGCAGCGTCCTGGATTCGTGGTGTCACGTACAGTGTGGACTACGGCGATGCGCCGGATCCTCAGTACCCAACCTTGTTTGCTTCCGATGGAGCCTCGCATCGGATCATTCCGGGCTTCTTTATGGGAGCCACGATTGATCAGGATCTTGATGCGCAGCCGAGTGCTCTTGCAGACGCCGATGACCGGACGAATCGCGACGATGACGATGGCGTGAAGTTTCTCAATCCCCTGGTACCCGGCACGAGTACGACAATCAGCGTGCAGGTGACAGCGAGCCGCAGCGGATGGCTGAATGGCTGGCTGGACTTCAATGCGGATGGTGACTGGGCAGATGCTGGAGAGCAGTTTGCTGTCGATGTCGCTGTCTCAAATGGGAACAACAGTATTCCCGTGAACGTTCCGTCATGGGCTGTCCCGGGGGCAACGTTTGCGCGGTTTCGACTGAGTTCCACTCGATTTTTGGCCGCAACCGGACCGGCAGTCGATGGAGAAGTGGAGGATTACCGGATCACAATTCCGCTTCAGACTCCCGTCCTGAATGCCAGCCCGGGCATCACGGGGACACAGCCGACGTTCCACTGGAATTCCGTGCCCTTTGCTGCGGGCTATGAGGTCCAGATCAATGTACGTGACGGAGCTTCGGTTGTTCAAAGCCACACAGTTGTCACATCAACTTCGTTTATGCCAACTTCGTCTCTCGGGATCGGTCGTTATGCAATCTGGGTGCGTGCATTGAAAGACGATGGCAACAGGTCAGGATGGAGCGTTATTCGGGAATTTCGTGTTGATCTGGCTCCGGAACCCACTGTGACGATCAAAGCGACCTTTGATCAGACGCCGGAGATCGCGTGGACGTCAGTGCCCGGAGCTTTTGCCTATGACGTGTATATTCAGTCTGAAAAGTCTGGTACTCGAAGTCTTTATGAAATCATACGCGGTGTAAAACAGAATTCGTGGACTCCCGACGAGAGTCTGCCCGCAGGACTGTATCGATTCTGGATTCGCGCCGTAAATGCGTCGCAGTCCTACTCATCCTGGAGTCGGGTGCCGGCGACGTTGTTTGTGGGAGGCGAATCACGGATTCTGTCTCCCTCCGGAACTGCAGACGTGCCCAATCCGTTCACATGGCATCGCGTTGAGGATGCTGTAAGCTATGAACTCTGGGTCAATCAGATAGATGGTATGAGCCGGATACTCCACGAGACCCAGATCGGGACAGAATCATGGACTCCGGACTTTGCATTACCAAAAGGACGCTACAAGGCCTGGATGCGGGCGATTTCCGGCGATGGAACGGTGGCTCCATGGAGTCAGCCTTCGGTCTTTGAAATCTCCGGAGAATCACCGTTCCGAACAGGCGGACTGCCTACATTTGATGCCACTCCCACTTGGGAGTGGGATGCCGTCTCCGGAGTGGACTCATACGATCTCCTGATCCAGCAGAAATCTACACAAGGTCAGTTCACCAATCACCTTGTGAAAACCGGCATTGTCGGGGCCAGCTATACTGCGGAATCAGAACTGCCAAACGGAGACTATCGGATCTTCTTCAGAAATGTCCGCGATGGCATCACGGGGCAATGGCAGAGTCCTCCGGCAGAGATACACATCGGTGGCAGGACCACGTTTCGGCCGACTGATCTCACATACCCTGAGTCGCCGGGGCTTTCATGGGTTCCGGTCGACGGAGCTGTACGATACGAGCTGCAGATCGATCAAATTGGTGGAGCGGCAAAATTCATCCATCGCACGGATTTGACGATTCCGTTCTTTCGATCGGATTTAGCCCTGCCAAAGGGTCAGTACACGGCGTGGATCCGAGCAATTGGTCCGGGAGAGCAGCCGAGCCCGTGGAGCGCAGCACTCAGTTTCAGTGTGGGAATTGAGAGAGCGTTTCGTTCGGGCGATCTGCCCACATTCGACACAACACCAACCTGGTCCTGGCCAGGAATTCAGGGATCATCGTCGTATGATCTGAAGTTTGAACGACTGGGAACAACCGGTTACGAAGAGATGATTATTCACCAGGGCCTCACGTTTCTCCAGTTCACAGCAACCTCCGTAATGGAGCCGGGCAACTACAGAGTGACATACCGAAGCGTCAACTCGACCGGTGTGGCTGGCCCATGGCAGTTTCCGGCTGCAACGCTCCATATTGGGGGCAGGACATCCATTCGACAGGTTCTGGTCGATCAGAATCAAGCCGTGACTCTTCAGTGGCGTAAGGTCGAGGGAGCATCCAAATCCGAAATCTGGGTCAGTCGAGCTGAAAACACAGCGTCGTATCAGACGGTAACGATTGATGCAGGGTCGGAATATGCGCTGCCTGACCGGCTCTCCGCCGGTCAATATCGCGTGTGGATTCGCTCAATGAGCGCCGAAGGAACATTCAGTCCGTGGAGCGAGCCAGCCTCGTTCCGCGTCACATGACCCCGCTTTTTCCTTATGCAAATCGAACCTGATTCTCCGATCAGAGATCGACTGGGTGGCAATGGCAACGATTGAAGTTGTTTGCCACTGACTCGCTGGCCTCCAGTTCGTTGTGTGAGATTTGAGTATCCACGGATGGGGCTGGGTGCAGTTTCCGACTGCCAGAGTCTTGCCGCAGTCGAGATGGTTTCCGGCCCAGGAACAAGCCACGCCCGAGGAATTTCCGATCCAGATATGAAGTTGACGCACTGGTCATCAATGCTGGCTCGACCCGAATGGCAGATGAGGAGTCGCCACAGTACAACGATTATCCCTGTCGCTCGCCAACAGTTGGGATAATTGTTCTCCTGTTGCGTGGTCCTCCACCAAGCACATGTGATCGCATGTGTTGCCGAAAACTGTTGAAAATGCCTGAGAATTCCCGGTGTGACATGGACTTTACCGAAACACGGTTGCCTCTGTCTGCTCGGCAAGGATAGACTGAGTATCCCGCCACAACTTCCGCAATAGATATCCTCAAGGCCTGATCGTGCTTCGCCTGCCTTCCACATCTCTGTTTGTCATCTGGTTATTCGCCTTCTGCGGAAGCGATGAATTCGTTCAGGCCGGGACGTTGAAGGTGAGTCCGTCCGAAGTGATCCTGGAACGGCCGGAAGCCACGCAGCAGATTGTCGTCTATGACGCAGACGCTGCTGGACGATTGCTCGATATCACACGCAAGTTGTCGATTCAAATCGATCCGCCCGGCATTGCGGTGATCGATGACCGCGGTCTGATCAGCCCCGTGGCGAATGGCGCGGGCTCGATCGTCATTCAGTCGGCCGATGAGCGAATCACGATCCCAGTCACCGTCCGCCAACTGGACAATCCGGTGCCGATTTCCTTTCGCCGCGAGATCATTCCGATCCTGACAAAAGCTGGCTGCAATTCAGGCGGCTGTCATGGCAAAGCCGAAGGCCAGAACGGGTTCAAGCTCAGCATCTTCGGTTACGACGCGCAGGCCGACTTCGAGTCGCTGGTCCTCGAAGGTCGCGGGCGGCGCGTCTCAGTGGCATCCCCCGCCAGCAGTCTGCTGTTTCTGAAAGCGTCAGCACGAACACCGCACGGCGGCGGTCAACGGATCGAACCTGGCAGTTACCGCGATCGGCGACTCTTACGGTGGATTGCCGAAGGCGCGCGATTCGATGCGGTTGACGATCCCGCATCTGAAATCGTCGGTATTGAAATCGAACCGCAACAGCAGATCCTGCTTGCTGGTGAGACGCAACAGATTCAAGTCAGCACAATCGATGCTTCCGGACATCGTCGCTGCGTGACCAATGAGACAGAATTCGTCTCCAACGCCGCGTCCATCGCCGATGTGGATTCCCGTGGTCTGATTCAGGCCAGCGAGATTCCCGGTGAGGCCGCCATTCTGGTACGGCACCTCGGCCATGTCGCGACCTGCCGCATCACCCTGCCGCGTCCGGGCGTGAAGTTTGCTCGCCCGCCGGAAAATAATTTCATTGACGCACTGGCCTGGAATAAACTCGAACGCCTCGGCATCGAACCCAGTCCGCTTTCCGATGACGCCACGTTTCTGCGTCGCGTGTCGCTGGATACCATCGGGACGCTGCCGACTGCAGAAGAAGTCCGCCAGTTCCTGAACGATACGTCCCCGGACAAACGATCGAGGCTGATCGATCGTCTGCTGGAACGCGACGAATACGTCGATTACTGGACCATGAACTGGCTGAACATTCTGCGCGCCGACCAGCTCACCATTTCGCCGCAGGGTGCGGTCGCCATGCAGCGCTGGCTGCGAAATGGCTTTGCACAGAATCGCCCGTTTAACGAATTCGCCACCGATCTGCTGACTGTGCAGGGAAATACGTCGGCAGTAGGCCCGGGTTCTTTCTACAAGATCCTGAACAAACCGGACGAGGCCGCTCGATCCATCAGCCAGTTGCTGCTGGGTGTGCGCATCGAGTGTGCTCAGTGTCATCATCATCCGTCGGAGCGCTGGAGTCAGGCAGATTATGTTGGCTTGGCGGGTTTCTTCACCGGGCTGACGCTGAAAAAACTTCCCAATGGCGAACAGGCCGTGGTGTCGTTTGGTGGCAATGATCTGCCGCATCCGCGGGGCGGCGAGACTGTGGCGACTCGGGCCCTGGGAGCCGCTCCGGCCGATTTTTCGCATGTGTCCGATCGTCGCCGAGTCCTGGCAGAATGGCTGACCGCGGATCAGAATCCCTTCTTCGCCAAAGCGATCGCCAATCGCCTGTGGGCGCACTATTTCGGGCGAGGCCTCATCGAACCGATCGATGATATCCGCGAAACAAATCCTGCCACCAATCCTGCTCTGCTGGATGCACTGGCCAGCCATATGCGGGATGTGAAATACGACCTGAAAGCCTTCACCCGCACACTCTTGAGTTCGCGTGTGTACCAGTTAAGTTCGGTCGCATTGCCATCGAACATTGATGACCAACAGAACTTTTCACACTTCATTCAGAAATCACAACCTGCAGAAGTGCTGCTCGATGCGATTTCCCAGAGCACCGGTGTGCCGGAAGATTTTAACGGCTGGCCAAAGGGCTACCGCGCGATTCAGATCTGGGACAATCACATGCCGTCTTACTTCTTTCGCATTTTTGGTCGGCCCGTGCGCGCGACCGTGTGTGAATGCGAACGCAGCAATGAACCCAGTATCGCCCAGGCATTGCACCTGTTGAATGCGCCCGAGATCTTCGAAAAGATCTCACACCGACATGGCCTCGTGCGAAAACTGGCCGCGTCAGAAATGTCGCCCGCTGAATTGATCGATGAACTGTACCTCGGCACGCTATCGCGGTTTCCGACAAGTGCCGAAAAAGAACTGATGCTGCCGGCATTCAGCGAATCCGATCGCCGCGCCGCAGCCGAAGATGTGCTGTGGGCACTGTTGAATTCCAAAGAGTTTGTGTTCAATCACTGATCCGGCTGTGTTTTTTCAGGCAAGAAAATTACGGGTAAGGAAATTAAGTGAGACCGGGACCGATAATTTTCTTACCTCAAATTTTCTTGCCTAATTGCTTTCTTTTTTGATCGTCGTAAAGGTGACGGTTTCGAGGTCGATGTTGATCCAATGGATGAAGGAAAGCGGACTGTGCCGCAACAGGCGTTCGAGGTGTGATTTGTAGGGACCAAAGTCCCTCGAAAACGCTGTGAGTCGGAATCCAGACTGCGGATCTGACGCATGCGATGGCTTCAGCAAGATCGCCCTGTTTTTTCAGGCAAGAAGATTTCAGGCAAGAAGATTACGGGCAAGAAAACTAAGTGAGACCGGGACCGATAATTTTCTTACCTCAAATTTTCTTGCCTAATTACTCTATTTTTTGATCGTCGTAAAGGTGACGGTTTCGAGGTCAATGTTGATCCAGTGGATGAAGGAAAGCGGACTGTGCCGCAACAGGCGTTCGAGGTGCGATTTGTAAGGACTGAAGTTTCCCGAAAACGCTGTGAGTCGGAATGCAGACTGCGGATCTGAAAGAAAGAATCGCTGGTTGCCTAATGGGATTCCGCTTCTGTTCATAGGAAGCATGATTGCCACACGCTCATCGCCACCCAACAAATTCACAATGGCCTGGTGGTAAAGTAACAACTCAAGGCCAGTACCCCAGTCACGAAGTAAACTGATAATTAGATCGCGAAACACGCTGGGTCCTTTCCAGTAGATTTCATTCACAACAAAACGCTGGCGATGCTGGCGCGATAGAGGAGCATTAACGAACTTCGACTCTACTGAAGCTGGACGAAAGTTAACCAGTTTTCCTCGCTCAGATTCAACAAGGCAAAGGTAGTTGATCAATTGACCAACGTGGTCCGACGTGAGCCTGACGACTGCTTTCAATTCGTAAACCGCTCGCTCATCGATCACCAAATCCAGAGAGTACACTTTACTGAAGGATCCAAACGAAACTGTGACGGGGACCTCCCGAGAAGTCTTGAATCCTGCTTGTGAAAGTCTTGCCGAAAAATCACCCTGATAAATTTCTTCGTCGGCAAGCCGACCCAACTCCTTGTGTGTTGCAAAGGCACTGGCCATCACTGAATAATCCAGATTGCCGAAGTCTTCCGTACTCAGCAGCTTGAATGAAATTGGACAGGTAATGGGCATGAGTGAGGCTTTTTAAGTTGAATGTGGATCAGAAGAGGATTAGGCAAGAAGATTACAGGTAAGAAGATTAAGCGAGACCGGCACGGATAATTTTCTTACCATTAATTCTCTTGCCTTCATAGTGACTGTTCATTTATTGAGTTACACCGATTCTTGAGGATATGCACATGTTCCGATTATCACTCGGCAGACCGTATCAGAACTGCAATGGCACATCGCGACGACACGCTCTGCGCCTGGGCGCGTGCGGTCTGATTGGCGGTTTGACGTTGCCGCGCCTGCTGGAACTTCAGGCTCTCGCCGCAAGTCCGATTGCTGCCAAAGCCAGGTCCTGCATTTTTCTGTTTCTGGAAGGCGGACCGCCTCATCAGGATATGTGGGATCCCAAACCGGAAGCTCCGCCCGAGATTCGCGGACCGTTCGGCACGATCAGCACCAATGTCCCCGATATTTTTGTGACAGATCAATTGCCGTTGTGTGCGCAGATGGCGGATAAGTACACCATCCTCCGCAGTCACAGTCACAACGAT
The DNA here is from genome assembly GCA_043737515.1 of Candidatus Kuenenia sp. GTDB lineage: Bacteria > Planctomycetota > Planctomycetia > Planctomycetales > Planctomycetaceae > SXXK01. Next base: position 9,795 of record JAYTAK010000093.1, read on the forward strand.
AACGGACATTCGACGGGTTACCATTATGTGATGACAGGCCATCGGCCCAGCTTTGCCGACGGCGACAATCCGATCCCCAACAACGAGTACTTTCCGTCGATCGGATCAGTCGTTTCACGGACACTGGGCCAGCGAGGTGCGTTGCCGGCCTATATCAATCTGCCGCATCCCATGCAGGCCGGCGGTCCGGGATTCTACGGTGCGGAACATGCGCCGTTTGTCATCGAAGCTGATCCCACTCAGCCGGACTTTGAAGTCAAAGACCTGCGCCCGCCCGGACACCTTTCGGATAAACGACTCAGCCTGCGCAAGCAATTGCTGTCAGGCATTGATCAACTGGAACGCGAACGCAATCAGGCTCAGGGCAAGGCCATGTCGACTTATTATGAAAAAGCATACAGCCTGGTGACATCGGACGACGCCAGAAAAGCGTTCAATATTCACGCCGAACCGGATTCCGTACGAGACGCCTATGGTCGCACGCAACTGGGGCAATGTGCTCTGCTGGCGCGACGCCTGGTCGAAGGCGGCTGCCGTTTTGTCGGCGTCGATGCTCCAGGCTGGGACGTACACTTCAACTGTTTTCCCAGCCTGAAAACAGACCTCATTCCGTACGCCGACCGCGCGTTCAGCGCGCTCGTCACGGACCTGGAACAACGCGGACTGCTGGATGAGACACTGGTCGTGATGATGGGCGAAATGGGCCGCACACCGCGAATCAATGCTCAGGCCGGACGCGATCACTGGTCGATGGCCCAGACTATTATTTTTGCCGGCGGCGGTACGAAACCGGGACAGGTGATCGGAGCGACGGACAAACACGCCACGGCACCAACCGGAAATCCGGTCGGCGTCAACGATCTGCTGCGCACGATTTCGGTCCTGATGGGGATCGACCCTGACCGAACATTCCTGGGACCACTCGGCCGACCGGTGCCAATCGTGGATGGCGGCAAAGTGATTCACGATTTGATTTAATAAACAGAGTGGGGTTACGGTAGCCAGGTGACAGCGGCCATGCGCAGGACGATTCAGGCAGGAGAATGGAACTCTTTTCACTCCGAATCTTCTTTCCCAAAATCTTCCTGCCGTCGGGCGTTCCAGATGTCCGCCGACGGAGCGGCGGACCTACGTAGGCGAGCCGCTCCGTCGGCTCGCACCAAGATACATTCGCGTCTTACTTTTCACGGCTGCAACAATTGAAAACAACTCTCGTAACATCGTTAACCACGCTTGTGCTCATCAGCCTTCCGCAGGTCGCATTCGCACAGCATCCACCGGGCATGGGCTACATGTTTCCGCCCGGAGGTCAGGCTGGTCAGACGATCGAAGTGATTCTGGGCGGTTACGACTGGACACCCGATATGCAGTTGTTTGCGCATGATCGCCGCATTCAATTCGAAATTATTGGTCCCCCGGGTCCGGTCATCGTGCCCGAACCTCCCTATTGGTTCGGAAAAAAAGCCCGCCGATCACCCGAACCATTACCGCGCGAAACCAAAGCTCGACTGATCATTCCGGCAGAAGTTCCGCCCGGCATCGTGAAGTGGCAGGCCGCCAATGCCAACGGTGCCACATCCGCCGGAAGGTTTGCGGTGAACAACACGGCCAATGTTGTCGAAGCGGAGAGGATTTTGGACGGCGAATCGGAACCCGCACCGCAGCAAATCGAATCCCTGCCGGTGTGCATTTCCGGTCAGATTAAGCTCATTCGGGAAGTCGATCACTATCGATTCATCGCCGCGAAATCCGGACCGATTA
>JAYTAK010000094.1:0-5003 GCA_043737515.1 Candidatus Kuenenia sp.
CAGAACGATAAGGGCAGGACGTCGGGTGGCCGGGGCTGGACTGAGCGAAGCGAAGGAAGCCCCGGGGTTTCGGGCTGGCACCCTCCAACCCCGGCCACCCATCCGGACTTTGGCAGAACGATGGGGGCAGAACGATAAGGGCAGGACGTCGGGTGGCCGGGGCTGGACTGAGCGGAGCGAAGGAAGCCCCGGGGTTTCGGGCTGGCACCCTCCAACCCCGGCCAATCATCCGGATTTTGGCAGAACGATGGGGGCAGAACGATTAGAAGCGTTTGTCTTTGCGGTTTATTGTTCTGCCCGCATCGTCCTGCCATTTCCCAGTACAGTCGAAGCAGAATCTGGTCGGAAAATCTGTGCTGGATGCGCTCAAAACAAAATCAGCCCGCAGAAAACTGCGGGCTGTTTCGTGTTTAGGTCACCAGTAGCCACCGTCGCCAGACGGTGGGGAAACCAGAAACTCCCACCGTCTGGCGACGGGTGGCTACGGTACATTCGTTCCTGCCAATCGCCTTAGTGTCGATACTGCTGAGCATCGACGTGCTCAGAGCGTGCTACTATGGGGAAACCAGCGCGTCTTTCAGGTCGTCAACATCATTCTGCGTGTCGATGACGAAGACCAGAGCCGTCACCGAAGTGGCGAGCATGGCGAGTGTGACAACGTCGATCAGTCCGAAGCCGGAGCTTGCCGGAGGACAGGTGCTGCACGGATTACCGTACTCGTCACAATCCTGACCACGAACGACGTTTTCGTCGCCCGCGAGAACCAGGCTATCGACCGAACCAGCCGGTGCCGTGCCGTTTTTCCAGAGTCGCACAGAGGTTGTCGCTGCTCCGACAGACAGGTTGTGAGCCCCGCCGCGAACACCAGTAATCGCGAAGTCACCATTGGCACCGGTCATGGCCTGAGCCACAGTCGTGCCTTGGTAGCGAAGTTCGATGGTAGCGTTTTCGACCACGCGACCTTCAGAAGTGTAAATCTGTCCGTAAAGAGTGCCGTCATCAGTCAGCTCGACATCGCGAGCGACCGGAGCGGGACCTCCTTCGAATGCAGAGGCGGTGTTGGACAGGAGAATTCCAAAGCACACAGCGATGCTGGCGGCCTTGGCGAGAATCGTGTGCTTTCGCATCTTTTTCAAACCTTCTGTAATATCCTTGAAGGAGCAATCGCCAGCCTTGGCAGATTGCGAAAAATCCTTACCACTGTTGTTATCGGCACAGCCAGTAGCATCGCCACAATCTATTTGACAAAAATAATCGGAATAACCGGAACAAGTTATCAGGCAGAGTAGGGTGTGTGCAGCGGAGCGAAACACGACACTGTATATTTGTCCACATCCACGGTGCGTTGCGCCTCGCTTCACGCACCCTAAACGAATCACAGATTCATAAACTGGCCATCCGAGGTTGCACAAATTCCTCGATTGCGTCTCCAACCCTGATTGGTAGACTGAAGTCCCACAAAGATCGATTCCCGCCCAGACGCACCCATCTCCCTGCCTCAAACAACTTGCCTCTATATGTCGAATCAATTCCTCACCGGATCGCCGCTGCAGTGTGGTGATCGTGCTCGTCGTGTATGGAGGGATGCCGTTGTCCTGCTGCTGAGTGTTCTGGTTTGTTTGGCAGCATTCGAAGCCAGAGCCGACGATCTGCCAGATTCGCCTCAACTCGCTCAAACCGGGACTCCCGTTGATTTCGGCAATGAGATCGTGCCGCTGCTGAGTCGCTATGGGTGTAACTCTGGCGGATGCCATGGAAAAGCCAGTGGGCAAAACGGCTTCAAACTTTCTCTGTTTGGATTCGACCAGGCATTCGACCACGACGCGATTGCCAAGGAAGATCGTGGACGGCGATTGTTTCCTGCTGTACCGGAAGAAAGTCTGCTTCTGAAAAAAGCGGCAGGAGCGATGCCGCACGGGGGTGGTGTTCGGTTTGCGCGCGACAGCGAAGCCTACCGATTAATTCGCACATGGATTGCCAACGGCGCGCCGGCGAGGGCACCGGATGCGCCGCGAATTGTCAGTCTGACTGTCACTCCTCCGGAACAGATACTGACCGCCGACAGCACGCAGCCGCTGATTATCGAAGCCACCTACAGCAACGGCGCAAAGCGTGAGGTGACGAGTCAGGCTGAGTACTCAAGCAATCTGGATCCAGTGGCGAGTGTCAACGCCGACGGAGTCGTCAAGGCGACCGGGCAAAGTGGCGAAGCAGCCATCATGGCTCGCTACATGGGTCATGTGGCCGTGTTTCGCGCGGTGGTTCCGCATGGTCCGCCGCTGGACGCCATTCCGGACTTTCAGCCAAACAACTACGTCGATGAACTGACCGCCGCCAAATGGAAAAAGCTCGGTCTAACGCCATCACCGCTCTGCGACGACGCAACGTTCATTCGTCGGATCACAATTGACCTTTGTGGCCGATTGCCCACCGCCGATGAAACTCGCGCCTTTCTGCAGGACACATCGGCGAACAAACGTGCGGACCTGATCGAACGCTTACTGGATTCGCCCGATTACCCGGCCTACTTCGCCATGCGCTGGGGGGCGATCCTGCGAAATTCGAAACTTGCAGGTGCCGACCAGGCATCGTTCGCGTTTCACAACTGGATCAAAGACCTCATCGCTCGCAACCGACCGTATGACGAACTCGTCCGCGGAGTCGTCGCGGCGGCAGGTGAATGGCAGGACGCTCCGGCGATCAACTGGTACTGGCAGATGCGGGATGATCAGCTGCATCAGGTGACGGCGGATACGGCTCAGGTGTTTCTTGGTGTGCGATTGCAGTGTGCTCGCTGCCACCATCATCCGTACGAACGCTGGAGCCAGGAAGATTACTATGGGCTGGCGGGATTCTTCACGCGGCTGGGCCGCAAAAGCTTCGGACAACCGCCTCCCTATTTCTCGTCGGCCAACCCCACGACCAGTGAAGTCAATCCACTCACCGGCAAAGTCCCTGAACCCAAATATCCGGACGGCGAATACGCAAAATTCACGCCCGAAGAAGATCCTCGGCACGCGCTCGTTGACTGGATGGTTCAGCCGGACAATCCGTTCTTCTCCCGAGTCCTGGTCAATCGCACGTGGGGACATTTCCTCGGTCGCGGTCTCGTGAACGAAGTCGATGACATGCGAGCGAGCAATCCGTCGGCCAACGAAGAGCTGCTGGATGCGCTGGCGAAGGATTTTGTCGCCCACAAATTCGACGTGAAACACATCATTCGCACGATCGTCAGCAGCCGCGTCTATCAGTTGGCCTGCGAGCCAACAGACGCCAATAAAAACGACCGCCAAAGTTTTGCACGGTTTTACGCTCGACGGCTGATCGCTGAAGTCTTTTACGACGCCGTTGATCAGACCTGCGGCACGCACACACGATTCGGCGGCATCAGCGACAACGCGCGTGCGGTAGATTTGCCGCACGAAGGCTTTGGATCGTATTTTCTGGACACCTTTGATCGTCCTCAACGCGTCACTGGCTGCGAATGCGAACGCTCCGCCGGCGCGACGCTCGCTCAGGTCCTGCTGCTGGCTAATTCGGATGAGATCGAGAACAAACTGGCCGATGACGCGGGCCGCGTTGCTCAAATGCTCAAACTGGAACGACCGATCCCGGAAGCCATCATCGAGTTGTATCTGGCAGCCTACTCACGACTACCAACCGAATCGGAAACCAGCAAAACTATTGAGTTCATTCAGGCTCAGGACGATAAACGGAAAGCACTCGAAGACGTTCTCTGGACGATCCTGAATTCAAAGGAATTCATGTTCAATCATTAAGTGGGATAAGCTTCCAGCTTGTCATCAAGCCCAATAAAGTGGGATAAGCTTCCAGCTTGTCATCAAGCCTGCCGCGACTCCACCAATCCCGGACCCCCCCATGCTCAATCTCCACGGAATCACCTCACGACGCAGTTTCCTGCAGGTCGGGTCGCTCGGGATCGGCGGCCTCACGCTGCCCGGTCTGCTGCGGCAGCAGGCTCTGGCCGTCGAAGCCGGTCAGCCTGTGAAAAAGAAGTCCGTCATCCTTGTCTGGCTGGCTGGAGGCCCCAGTCATCTGGACATGTATGACCTGAAACCGCAGGCTCCTGCAGAGATTCGGGGCGAGTTCCGTCCGATTGCCACCAATGTTTCGGGCATCGAAATCAGCGAGCACCTGCCGCGGCAGGCGAGCATGATGGATAAGCTCGCCATCGTTCGTTCGGCGTTTCATACGAACGGCGGGCATGGGATGGGTTCGCAGTGGATGCTGACTGGTTACCAGCCGACTTTGGAAGTCAACAACAACATCTATCCGTCGATCGGTTCCATCGTGGCGAAAACCCTGGGTGCCAATGATCCTGCGGTGCCCGCTTATGTCAACCTGCCAAAACCTTTGTCGTTCGGCAAGGCGGCTTATCTGGGTGCATCGTACAATCCGTTTTCTCCGGAGAGCGATCCGAATTCGGATGGCTATGAGGTTCGCAATCTTAAACTCCCGGACCGCGTTGATCTGCCGAGAATGGATCGACGACGCAGCCTGCTCAGTTCTCTCGACCAGATTCGCCGCGACATTGACCTCAACGGTGACATCGCAGGGCTCGATTCGTTCTACCGCGAAGGCCTTGAGATGGTGACCAACGACAAAGCTATCAAGGCATTTGATATCAAGAGCGAAGAGGCGACAGTGCGGGACAGTTACGGCCGCAATGATCTGGGTCAAAGCTGTCTGCTGGCGAGGCGGCTCGTTGAAGCTGGTGTCACCTTCGTCGCGGTGCAGGCTGGTGGCGGATGGGACACGCACGGCGATAATTTCAAGCAGCTCAAAGACAACCTGTTGCCAAAGTACGATCAGGCTGTCGCCACACTGGTGCAGGATTTGTACGATCGGGGAATGCAGAACGACGTGCTGGTGATTTCGCTGGGCGAATTCGGTCGCACGCCAAAGATCAATCCTGGCGCAGGCCGCGACCACTGGCCCGGCGCGATGAGCGTCCTGTACGCCGGCGGCGGTCTGAAGATGGG
>JAYTAK010000095.1:0-2150 GCA_043737515.1 Candidatus Kuenenia sp.
GACAAACTCTTTCTCGACGGGCACGGAAAGATGCTCGTCCTGTCCGGAGGCCCGAGCGAAGGCAGCGTCACGGAATCCGCAGCCATGAAAAAACTGGCGCTGGAAGCCGGTGTACCTGAGACCAAATTGGTCCTGGACGCTGCCGGGATCAATGCCGCAGACTCAGTTCGATTTGTCGCCGCGCTGCCGGAACTCCAAGAAGACCGACGCCTCATCGTCGTGAGTCACTGGTATCAGTTAGCGAGAATTCGCATGCTCGGTCGCCAGGCCGGACTGCAGGTGATCGCGGTCCCGGCCGAACAGCAACACGCGCTGTTCAATCAGAATCGGATCTACGCACAGGAAGTGACGGCGTTTCTGACAACCTGTTTCAAATCCGCCGGAAGACTGGTGCAGCGATAGTGCAAATGTGGCGATTGAAACTCCAATCGCCTGCGGTCGCTGGACTTCACGCCGTTATCACGGCTCGAGGCCTGCGGAATCAGGGTCTGCTGTCGATCTCACCGTGGAACCAGTACTCCCGCTGCCTCGCAGCCGCTCTTCCATGATCTGGTCCTGTTCGGCCATCAACTTTCGGAGTTCCCTGTAAACATCATCTCTGCCGCCGGTAACCCAGTCGCCTTTGGAATCGTGCACCTTGATACCCGGTGGAAGCGTCTCCGGATCAATCGCAAACTGCTGCTGGTCGCAATCGACATTGAGCCGAAGCTCCACCAGTTCAACCGACCGATCGCCGAAGGCAGTATGCACGACACCCTCTCTCGGAAACCATCGCAGCTTGCCGCTTCCATCGTCGTATTGTTGAAATCTTTTGACGACCAGTGTTAGTTCAGACTCCGCATTACCATCTGGCGATACGTAAAGTTGTTTGCGTGGCAAGTAATCGTGATGCGGATCCAACCACATCCTGAGCGCACCCGCTCTGGCATCAGTATTGACGCTGATCACAATACACTTGACACCATCGACGGACTCTTCTCCGTCAATCGTGACGAGATTGCTCTGAAACAGAGACGCCAGACTTTCCTGGGGCACATCGCTCAGGCGAAGTCCGGCAAAGTGCCACGGCCCGAACGTATGATGCGTTGGATCAGATCCCATGCAATCCAATTCATATGGCACGTCGGACGGAACACAAGCCGGCACTGGCGATTCGGCCAGTGTATGATGAAGGGTATATGGCTTTTGACCATCGAAAGACAGGATCTCCCGAACGACGAGTCGTTGGGTCTTTGAAAGTCCTGAACAAATGAATGATCGCGTGACATCAATGTGCGTCCTGCCATGCACAATGTCCGTTCGAAACACAACGGAACTACGGGAGTCTTTCATGTCTTCTGTCACAACGTCAACCGCTCGCGCCGGCAACTTTGGCGCTGGAGTCATCTTTGATTCGAACCGTCCCTCCATCGAACGGATGCTGGCATGATTGTGAATTACCGCTGCGGCCACTGTTTTCAGATCCGGCACTCCCGTGCGCACAACCTTTGGCCGAAAAGTGATGCTGAGCACTATGCCTGCAATCGCGAACAGCAAGACGCCTGCAATCGCAAACCGTCGAAGAGAAACCGCTGACATCGAATTGTCCTCACAAAGCTGGTCCTGCATGCGCCACATGCCTGTCACTGTACAGCCTCGATTCTGTCGAAGCACTTATTATGACGGCAGAATCAGCAACCATCGCCAAGCTTCATTCTTCAAATGACGCGGCCTTCAAGCAGGCGTCGCACGGTGAGTGCCAGTCTACCGGTCTTTGATTGAGTGTCAATCGGTCTGAACGACACAAAGGTGACTCGAACACACGCGATCTGATATGCTGGTCCTGGAACGTCTGATGGAACCCTGTTCTGCAGACATTGGAAGCCTTGGCGTGGACTTAGCCATGATAAAGCGGCAGGCGCAAGCCCTCCGGTGACTGTTTCCTGTGGTTCGAGCGGACAGTCACTGGACGGCTCGCGCCGTTCCGCTTCTAAGAGATTATCCGAGAACTCGATAGTCGCGGTTCGTACGAGGAACTTTGTAGCCACGTTCGCCAGAACGTGGGCGATCCAGAGGAAACCCACGCTCTGGCGAGCGTGGCTAGTGCGCCTGTGAAGGCGATTGAATAGTCAGGTGAGAGTCCTGATCAGAGCATACGTTAATGCTCTGTA
>JAYTAK010000096.1:0-5000 GCA_043737515.1 Candidatus Kuenenia sp.
GTTTGATGAATATCTGCGTCAGTGTGAACGGCCGAAACGAACATAGCCTCAAACTGGCTGCACGGCAGATACACGCCACGATTCAGCATGCCATGAAACCAGTGTGCAAATCTGGCCGTGTCTGACGACGTTGCCGAGTCCAGATCAGTCACCGCCTGCGACGTGAGAAACACGGTTAACATGCTGCCGACACGATTGATCCGGACTTCAACACCCGCCGCGTTTGCGGCTGACTGAAATCCGTCCGCCAGTTTCTGGCCGGCCTGTTCCAGACGCGGGTACGGATTCTGTTCGCGGATCAGATTGAGCATCGCGATCCCGGCCGCCATGGCGACTGGATTCCCCGACAGCGTTCCTGCCTGGTAGACTTTACCGACCGGCGACACGCAGTTCATGATGTCGGCTCGCCCGCCATAGGCTCCGACCGGCATCCCGGCTCCGATGATCTTGCCCAGCGTGGTCATGTCCGGCACGATGCCGAATAATTGCTGAGCCCCTCCGGCAGCGACTCGGAAACCAGTCATCACCTCGTCGAAAATGAGTACAGTGCCGTACTGCGTACACAGGCGACGCAGCAGCGACAGGAACTCCGGCGTCGGAATCACGCACCCCATGTTGCCAACCACCGGTTCCAGAATCACGGCTGCCAGTTGATCCCCGTTTTTCTGAAAGGCCAATTCCAGACCTTCGCAATCGTTATAGGTCAGCACCAGTGTGTCGGCTGTGGCACCGGGTGGAACGCCGGGACTTGACGGACACCCCAGCGTCAGTGCGCCGCTGCCGGCTGCGACCAGCAGGCTGTCCACATGGCCGTGATAACAGCCCGCAAATTTTATGATCCCGTTGCGACCTGTGAATCCGCGGGCGACGCGAATCGCTGACATCGTCGCTTCAGTGCCGGAATTCACCATCCGCACCAGTTCGATGGACGGCACCATCTCGATCACCAGTTGAGCCATTTCGGCTTCGGCTTCGGTCGGTGCGCCGAAACTCGTGCCGATAAGCAAGGCCTGTTCGATCGCCAGCAGAATCGCGGGATGCCGATGACCGAACAAATGCGGTCCCCACGAACCGATGTAGTCGATGAAGCGATTGCCATCGACGTCGAACAAGTACGCACCTTCACCGCGTTTCATAAACGGAGGCGTGCCACCGACCGCACCGAACGCGCGGGCCGGGCTGTTGACACCGCCAGGAATCAACTTCGATGCGTGCTTAAAAATGGATTCGCTGCGAGTGCGTTTGGATGTGTCGGGAAGCACGATTACTCCACAATCTCGATGCCGGGCCTGGCTGATTTCAAGGACGCGATGGTTTCCGGTTTGGGCTGCGAATTGCTGAGGTTCAGCCACTTCAACGCAGGCAATTGACTGAGCTGAAGAATTCCCGCATCACCCATCTGCGAACCCGCGACGTTGAGGCGTTCCAGCTTCTGCATCTTGAGCAGCGTTGAAGTGGACTCGTCGCTGATTCGCGTGCCTTCGAGATTCAGCTCTTTGAGACTGGTCAGTGTACCGAGTGCAGAAAAATTGGCGTCATTGACCTTCTTGATGCTCGTTAGTTCAAGGTAAGTGAGTCCCGTAAGTTTCCCGAGTTCGCCGATCGTTTTGCCTTTCAGAATGCGGCATCCACAGATGTCAAGGTACGTAAGTTTGGGAAGGCGGCTGATGATTTCCAGACTGGCGTCGTCGATGGATGTTTCGCGAAGTTCCAGTCGAGTCAGTTCTTTGAGCCCCGCAAGGTGTTTGATGCCGTCGCCGCTGATATTGGCTTGTCGGCAACCGAAGCGTTTGAGGTTTTTTAATTTCGCAACTTCCTTCATTCCAAGATCGGTGATGCGTGCCGTATCCATCTGAAGTGTTTCAAGCGTTGAGATACTGCCGATCACTGGCATGCATTCATCAGTGACAACGGTGTAGTTCAGATTCAACGTTTTGAGGGGCAGTCCTCGAAGATGTTCGACTCCCGCGTCGGTCACCTTGGAGTATTCCAGTTGCAAATCGACGAGGGTTTTGATTCCTGCCAGATGAGCAATCCCAGCGTCGGTGATGTTCGTATTCCTCAAGTCGATCGCCCGCAGTTTTGTCAGAGTTTTGATCGATGCGAGCCCCGCGTCTGTAAACCCGGCTCGCCGCAGCGTCAGTACTTCGATCGTGGGTATGCCCCCGACAACTTTCAGTGTGTCATCGCCGATGGAAGAGCAGTCCGTGAGGTCCAGTCGCTTCAGAAATTTCAGGCTGGACAGATACGCCATGCCCTTGTCGTTCATGCCCGGCCCGCCGAAGCGCGCGATGGTGACATTGGGCACGCCGACAAGGTGCTTCATGGTTTCTGAAGAATCACTGTCAGACGACACGGCAATTTCCGTGACCTGACCGGCGGCATTTTTTTTGAGACTGCATCCGGCTTTTTCAAGTGCTTCGACGGCGACGCTGTCATCGGGCGTGACTTTTGCAACTGCTGGCTTGGCGGGACCTGGACTCTCAGCACAGCCCGCAGAAAGACAACAGGCTGCGGCGAATACAGACAGATTGAGTTTGAGCTTGCGTTGGAAGAATTTCATTTGCTTAAACACCTTGGAGTCAGGAAAACCGTCGGTCGATTCGGCAGCGTACGTCGATCCACGCACTTTCGCAACGGTGGACTTATGCTAAATGGGTTGCTGGCTTGTTTTCGCACGGGCATCGACAGGAATGCGAGTCGCGGAGCGACATCGCCTACGTAGCTCAGTCGCTCCGCCGACTGAGATTTCCTGGTGCCAGCCTGGTCAACCCACCACCGGTAACCGATGGCAACCGCGTTGCTGAGTTGTTTTCGCACAGGCATCGACAGGAATGCGAGTCGCGGAGCGACATCGCCTACGTAGCTCAGTCGCTCCGCCGACTGAGATTTCCTGGTGCCAGCCTGGTCAAGCCACCCCCGGTGACTTATGGTAACCGCGTCGCTGTGTTGTTTTCGCACAGACAGGATCAGGAATCAGACAAGTCGAAAGGAATCGTGATGTCTCCCACGCTTTGGCAGAGTGGAGCTGTGGTGATCGGGTGCCGCGAGAATACGGCTGAGTTCATCGAAAAACTGTTGAGCTGTCATTGCCCTATCGCCGGTATCGTGACGATTTCGCAGATGGCCGCTGACCGCAACAAGGTCCCGAGCTGGGTTGACCTGTCGCTCGAATTCGGCCAGCACATTCCCGTCCACACGTCGCAAAGCTACAAACTGGAGTCTCCGACGGACATCGCAGTTCTGGGAGCGACCAAGGCTGATGTCGGGTTCTGTATCGGCTGGCAGCGTCTGTTGCCGCAATGGTTCCTGAATCTGCACCGCAACGGCGTGTTTGGGATGCATGCCTGTGCAAATCGACTCCCCAACGGACGCGGTCGGTCACCGATCAACTGGAGCGTGATTGAAGGTGCATCCCGATTGCACGCGCATATTTTTCGGTACAACGACGAACCGGATGCCGGCGATCTGCTGAGCGTGCCGATCATCCCCGTCGAACCGCATGATGACATTCAGACCCTGCAGCAAAAGGCCCGCGTTGTTTTCAACAGCGAAGTCATACGCCGCTGGCAGGAGTTGTTATCTGACACTGTCCAACTGCAGCCTCTCAACAGTTCCGGCGAACCCGAACGATTTTATCCGAAGCGATCGGAAGACGACGGGCTCGTGGACTGGACCTGGTCGGCTCAGCAAATCTCCAACTGGGTGCGAGCGCAGACACGTCCGTACCCCGGTGCCTTCACATTACTCGACAATCGGCGTTACAGTATCTGGCGATGCGGCCCGACGGGACTGGAACACGATGCTCTGCCTGGAACTGTTGTGGAAAGCTTTCGGGACGGAACCTGCTTTGTCGCCTGTGAACCGAACCAAAGTGTGCATCTGCTGCAGCACGATCTGCCGCTCCCGCTGAAACCTGGAACAAGATTAGGTCTATGAAACTCATCCGCAACGCCGAGCCCATACGCGATTTCAGCACAGATCACTATCGGGAGATCGTCGCCGCGATCTGTCAGTCTCACAAAACGATCTGTTTTCGAGACATTCACAAACTGGGACGGGCTGTGTTTGAGATCCCCAAATTTGTCGTCATGCGGCATGACGTGGAATTCAGCATTCCGGCAGCGTTAAGGATGGCCGAGATCGAAGCTGAACTCGGCGTGCAGTCCACATTCTTTCTGCTTCAAACCAGCGATTACAATCCGTTTGAAGAGGAAGAGGCCGTTCAGATTCGGCGGATTCTGGATCTGGGGCACGATATCGGACTGCACTACGACGCCGCGCTGTTCGAGCGTCTGAATATTGATCCACTGGAGACCTGCAAGGCCCAGATCGAACTTTTCCAGACGTTTTTTCGCACAAAAATTCACGCGATGTCATCGCACATGCCCATGCGTTCCGGCAAGACGTTTTCGATCCCCGGTGTGATCGATACGTACGACCCGATGTACCTGACCGAAATGAAGTACATCAGCGACAGCACTCAGGCCTGGCGCGAAGGCGTGGTGACGGAAAACCTGGCGACTTACAACCACATTCATTTGCTGACGCACGAATATATCTGGCATCCCTTCGGCTGGGACTGGTCGGCACTGCTGTTTACCGAAGTCAACGACAAGTTCCAGCGCGCGTGGAAACGGGCGGAGAATTTCATCAATATGTATCGCGAGGGTCTGCAACTGCGAGCCCAGAAAGACAAGCAGTTCAAGGAACGGTACATGAAGCCGACGGAATAACGCACCGGCCACCGTTCCCGCAGGGTTCAGTGTTTGTTATTCAATATGACAAGCAACGCGCAGGCACACCGAATCACAGACATGGTGTGCCAGCGCTGCCGCTTGTCATACCCTACAAATTCACGAACGCGCCTGCTGTGGCTGAGTTTCTGCTCAGCAGACGTTGAGAGTGTTGTTTTCCTGAGAAGATTTTAGCGTGCCACTTTACTGCAGTGGCGGACCGTGCGAGCAACTTTGTAGCCACGTTCGCCAGAACGTGGGCGA
>JAYTAK010000097.1:0-11533 GCA_043737515.1 Candidatus Kuenenia sp.
GAAGCTCAGCCGAGGGTTTATCGGGATCGTGTGGAGCCGCAGTGGCTTTCGCTTGATCAGAAATTCTGGTATCGCGCGGATCTGAAAGACGGAGGCAGAGAGTTCGTCGTCGTGGATGCTGTGGCCGGGTCTCGATCGCCGGCGTTTAACCACGCAGTCGTGGCGACGAAACTGACGGCCTTGCTGGAGAAGCAGATTTCTGAAGTGGCATTGCCGATTGACAGGCTGGAGTTTTCAGAGGACTCACCGCTGCTTGTGCTGTCCGGACGTGAGGGGCGATTTCAGTTTGACCCGACGAGCGGAGAATTGACGCGACTGGAGGCACTGAAAACGGAAGGCGGCACGCAGTTGGTGCTGCCCGCAGGACCGTCCGAAAACTCAACCGACGAAACGGAGATCGTTGTCAGCAACAATCTGCTGACTGCTGTTTCACTGTTTTGGGTGGATGTAAATCGAAATCAGCGAGGCTACGGCACGATCGAACCGGGACAGACCCATCGACAACATACATTTGCGGGGCATGTCTGGTTGTTCAAACACGCGAATGATGACGAGATCGGCAGCATTCGCGCCGCAGCGGGCGGGATGAATGTGACGCTGGATGACACCACTGTTGCCAATGTTCGCAGGAGTGAAGCGCCCAGACGACGTCGGCGACGTGAATCGCCCGAGGCCATTCCTGTTTCAAAATCGCCGGATGGTATGCGCGAAGCCTTCGTCCGGGATCACAATCTGTGGCTGCGAACGTTGTCGGACAATGCCGAAACGCAGCTCACGACTGACGCCGATGCGACACATACGATGCGTCGAGACGCATCTCGCGAGCGCGCGATCGGCATGGAGTATGACAAGCCCGACAATCCGGACAATGTGCCAGAGAGCGTATGGTCTCTCGATTCACGCACGCTGCTGGCTTTTCAGACCATGACGGTGGACGAGAGACGCGTCTACTACGTCGAATCCTCGCCATCCGATCAAGTGCAGCCAAAGCTGCAGTCGTACCCGTACCTGAAACCGGGCGACGCCGTTCCGGTCTCAAGGCCCCGGTTGTTTGATGTCACGAGTGGAAAGGAAATCCCGATTGCGAACGACCTGTTTCCAAATCCCTGGTCGCTCGACTTTCAACGCTGGAGCGACGATGGGACACGTTTCTGGTTGCTCTACAACGAACGCGGTCACCAGCGGATGCGGGTGCTGGAAGTCATGACGGCGACCGGCGATGTGCGGGCGATCGTCGATGAATCCAGCAGCACGTTTATTCACTATTCGTCGGATGGCAAGATGGAACTGAAATGGCTGAAGGACGACAGGCTGCTCTGGGCCAGCGAACGATCCGGCTGGAATCACCTGTATCAATACGATGCCGCGTCCGGAGCGTTCCTCAATGCGGTCACGTCCGGTGACTGGAACGTGCGGCGGATTGAGCACATTGATGAAAAGTCTGGGCAAGTCTGGTTCTTTGCCGTGGGACTCAACGCTGGGCAGGACCCGTATCACGAACATTTTTGTCGAGTCAACCTTGATGGCAGTGGGTTCGTGCAGCTCACGGACGGCGACGGAACGCATGCGATCGAATGGTCGCCGGACAAGCGATGGCTGATCGATCGTTATTCCCGCATTGATCTGCCGCCGGTCACCGAACTGCGGGCTGCCGACACAGGTACGCTGGTGTGCAGGCTGGAAGAAGCCGATGCGAGCGAGATCATCGCCGCGCGGGGCGGCTTGCCGGAACGATTCGTAGCCAAGGGACGCGACGGGACGACCGACATCTGGGGGATGATTCATCGTCCGAAGGATTTTGATTCATCACGATCCTATGCTGTGATTGAGAACATCTATGCCGGGCCGCACGATCATCATGTGCCGAAAGAGTTTCGTGCGAGTTTCGGGCATCAGCATTCGATTGCAGATCGAGGTTTCATCGTCGTGCAGATCGACGGGATGGGAACGGCATGGCGTTCCAAAGTATTCCATGATGTGTGTTATCGCAATCTCAAGGACGCCGGGTTTCCGGATCGCATCGCGTGGATGAAAGCGGCGAAAGAAAAGTTCACACAGATGGATCTGACACGAGTCGGCATTTATGGCGGTTCGGCTGGCGGTCAGAATGCGATGGCGGCTTTAGTGTGGCACGGAGACTTTTACAAAGTCGCCGTCGCCGACTGCGGCTGTCACGACAACCGTATGGACAAAATCTGGTGGAACGAGCAATGGATGGGCGTACCTGAAGGAGACGTCTACGCCAACAATTCCAATATGGAACACGCCGGGCAACTGCAGGGACACTTGATGCTGGTCGTTGGTGAACTGGATCGCAACGTCGATCCGGCGACGACGATGCAGGTTGCCAAGCGACTGGTGGATGCCGAAAAAGATTTCGACCTCGTCGTGGTCCCCGGTGCTGGTCACGGAGCCTGTGAAACGCCCTGGGCGTCCAGTCGCCGACTCAGGTTTTTCGAGACGCATCTCGGGAGCGTGCCGTAAGGATGGCATTGGCATTAGCTCGTTTAACCGCGTGCCCAGCGGGCCGCGATTGTTCTATTTGAGATTTGAGATTTGAGATTTGAGATTTGAGAGTTGAAATACAAAGCGCGGGGCGTTGCCCACGCGGTTAAACTCCGCGCGACCGGGGCTGTTGATTTAATCGTAGGGTGCGTGAAGCGGAGCGCAACGCACCATTTCGGAAAAGCGTGAGAAACCGTTGTGTTTCGTTAGCGCTGCACACACCCAACCTGAATCACTAAATCAACACACCACCAGCTGCGGGTTGTGCATTCGGTCAGCACCGGCGGCTAGCGCCTTGCCGCTCACAAAACCTCAAATCTGCCCACGCGGCTAAACGAGTTTGCCATTTTCAACGTCTGAAGAAGAAAGCGGCGATCATTCGCCGCACTCCACCGAATCCTCGCTTCACCGCGTTAACGACCTCGGAAAAACTATACATTCGTCCAATTGTCCGGCAGTTTTAGCCGGACGTCGATCAGCAAAAGCTGCGAAATGACGGATCGAGCAGGCGATGGTTGCCAGAGTGACTGACTTGGTGTTGACGCCATTTGCCGAATCCGCATGATTCGCTCCAATTCCCCTCAAGCTGCGGCGACTCCTCTCTCCTCACCCCGATTTCATCGGGAGTCGCAGCCTGAAACAAAGGCTTAACCAAGCCACCTGTCCAACGTCCCGCTCATTTTCACTCTCTCAGCAGGTGATCCTGTGAAGAAGTTTTCTTCCCTGGCGATCGCAGCAATTCTGTTGCTGACAACGCAGCAAACTGCCTTCGGGCAGGCCGGATATCCGTCGGCCTGGTCGAATGGCGGTGGATATCAGAATTCCGGTGCGTACCAGAACTCCGGCGGCTATCCGAACGGCGGCTATCATTCTGTTGGCCAGCCTTCGCGATCCGGCAGTTTCCCGAATGCCGGCCATCGTCATCCGAACGCGGCCTTTCAGCGATCACATGCGATGCCGCAATCGGTTTACCAGCCGACGCTGACGGCGATGACGCTGTTTCAGGATGGGGAAGTTCCCATTCCCCCGGATGCCGGCGCGATTCCATCGACGGGCACATTCCAGCCCTCCGATCCGACGATGGTGATTCCGGATACAAGTGGTCCGATCATTTCGTCACCGGATATGACGCTGCCACTGTACGATGACACGACGACATGGAATGCGTTTGCACCGCCGATCACATCGGACCCGTTCGTTGGTCAACCTGGCGTGTCGCCGTATGGATATCCCAATCCCGGGCAACCCGGAATTCCTCCGCAGGGCATGTATGCCTACGGAGCCAACCCGGCAAATCCGTATCGCTTCGGCTGGAGTAATCGTATCGATGCTTCATGGCTGCCGAATGGAAACGTACAGGGAGCGCCGGTCGGAGTTACCGGCGGGATGGAGATCGTGGGTGTCGATTACAGGCTTACGAACACAACACAACTGGTTCCCGGCTGGATTCTGAACTGGACCAATCAGTTCAGTTGGCGTAACTGGAGCGGACCTGGTGGCACGCTGGATCTGCCAAGCAACGTCTTCCGCCTGGGGATCGATCTTGAACTCGAAACACCGAAGGCCGGTCCGTACAGCATCAGTCTCGGGGTGACGCCTTCGGTCAATACGGACTTCGATTCCGGAGCGTTCAGCGAAGGATTCCAGCTCGACGGACGCGGCATTTTGTTCATGCAACTGGACCAGTACTGGACCCTGGGTCTGGGTGCGCAGTACTGGGATCGTGTCAACGACCACATCATTCCGTGGGCCGGATTGATTTATCGGGATGACTACTGGGAATGGCAGTTGATGTACCCAGAAGCTCGTGTGAGTCTGTTTCTGGGCAACGAAGCGTACTGGTCAAAGTGGATTTATGTGCGGGCCGAATACCATGTCGAAGCGTACGGTGTGAATCGCACATTTGCAGGCATCAACGCCGACGATCAGATTGAACTTGCCGACAAACGTTTGTTGCTGGGACTCAAAATGGACGCCGGGATGTACAGTTGGGTCATCGAAGGCGGATGGGTGTTTGATCGGGATGTCGAATTCGAAAGTGCCGCCGTGCCTGACTTCAGCCTTGGGAATGGATTCATCGGACAGATCGGGTTGCGTTATTAGCTGCGCTGACTTTTGTAAATATGTTGTAGATGAGTCAAGTTTTGTCTCATAGCGTCCCCACCGGCTTCATGCCCAATGGCATCGACTTACGGCGAGCGGGGGATGTCAATCCCCTGATATTCGTCGCGAACTCAAGTAAATCAGGGGACTTACGTCCCCCGCTCGCCGTTGGAATTCCTTAAGTCCACAGTTCTAAAACCTTCAGATCACATCAAACATGGACGCTCCGATCGCCGTCATCCTGGCTGCTGGCAAAAGTACCCGGATGAAGTCCGAGATACCAAAGGTTCTGCATCCCGTGTGCGGACGACTGATGATCGACTATGTGCTGGATGCCGCCCGAGCTGCCGGAGTCACAAAACTGGTGGTCGTGGTTGGGCACAAAGCCGATCTGGTCCGCAAGTCGCTGGCTCATCATCCGGACGTCACGTTTGCTGAACAGATGGAACAGAAGGGCACCGGCCATGCCGTGATGATGTGCGAAACCGCGCTCACGGGACACAATGGTTCTGTGTTGATCCTTGCCGGGGATACGCCGCTGCTTCAGGGTGCTTCTCTCAAGGCACTGCTGGACGCACAGTCCGGGGAAAAAGCCGCCTGCGTGATCGGAACGGCGAAGACAGTCAACAATGAGGGCCTCGGGCGCGTCGTCCGCGATTCTGCCGGTGCGTTTGAGTGCATCGTGGAACACAAAGACGCCACGCCGCTGCAACGTCAGATCACAGAAATCAACACCGGCTGCTACGCCTTCAACACGCCCCTGCTGCTGCAGTCGCTGCGCAAGCTGAGGCCGAACAATGTGCAGTCCGAATACTATCTTACTGACTGCCCCAGAATCCTGATGGACGAAGGTCACAAGGTGGCTGCAAGCTGCAGTTTGACCCTTGAGGAAGCTCTGGGTGTCAACACACGCGTGCAGTTATCAGAAGTGCAGACCAGCATTCAGACTCGGATCCTGACAGAGTTAATGCTGTCCGGCGTGACGATCGAAAACGCGGCACAGACCACGATCCATTTCGGCGCAAAGATCGGCCGTGACACTCTCGTGCGGCCTTTTACAGTGATTGACGGCAGCGTTGTGATCGGAGAAAACTGCCTCGTCGAACCGTTCACCCATGTGACCGGACCATGCACAATTCCCGATGGCACCTGCGTGAAAAATCATGTCGAGAGGGACCAGTTAGCGTAGGCTCAACCCAGGCTCTTAATCTTCCCGATGCATTCGCCCCAAACTGCCCATGACTGACGACCATGAACGCCGCACGCAAAAACCCGAAACCTGTCTCATCCGACGCATCACCCGTCTGGATCGTCGCATTGCTGGCACTTGTGCCGTGTCTGACGGCCGCCGTGTTTGGATCGCAGAATTCAAACGAGCCGGCTTGTCTGGTCACAACCAGCCGACCGGCGCTGGTGTTTTCTGAATATCTGCGCGACTACGGGCCCGCACCGGTTGAGCAACAGCCGACTCTGACGCACGTGTTTTACCTTAAAAACAAGGGTTCCGAAAAAGTAAAGATCACCGGCGTGGAGCCCAGTTGCGGCTGTCTTGCCCCCAGTATCAGCGCGATGGAAATTGATCCGGGAGCGGTCGAAAAACTGACGCTGCCCATTCGGCTCAGCAATGAACCGTCGGGGTTTCGCGAGTACACAGTGACGGTGTCCTATCTGGATCCGAAGCCGCGTTATGTCACACTCACCGTGAAAGCCGTGCTGCCGGAAAAATCGCTGATCATTGAACCTCGCGTCCTGATGGTCATGGGAGCAGTGAAAGCCGGACAACCGCACATCGTGACGGTATCGGATTTTCGCCCGCAGTCTGCCGACAAGCCGATGAAAGTCACCGGCGTTACAGGATCGTCGTCACTGTTCACCGCAGAACTCGTCGAACAGTACAATCATGAAGGCGCAAATCGCACGTCGGTCTCCGTGCAGTTTCGCGAAAACGCACCCGAGGGACGGCACCGGGCAGTCATCAATATCGCCACCGACGACGCTCTGTTTCCAATGATTCAGGTTCCCGTCATGGTCGGTGACAGCAAACGCGATCCGTCCGATGCCGTCCGTGTGTCACCCGAGGCTGGTCGCATCGTGCTCAACACGGCGGCCCCTGTAGAATCCGTCGGGATGACGATCGCCTTTGATCTTCCGAGTCGCTGGAAGGTCACGCACTGCGACACGTTTCCTCCGGATATCATAGCAAAGTACGAATCCGCCCCCGGCACGGTTGCGGATCATCAAACTGTCAACGTGCAACTGTCGATCACCGAGCTTCCGGCACATGGCATCGAACAGGCAGTACTGACGCTGAACGCCACCGACGGCGACGCACCGGAAATGGTCACGGTACCGATCACGCTGATCTGGAAGTAGGTCGCATCAATCCGTTTATCGCTTCATTCGAAACCACCAAAACACAAACGCAAAGATTGCGATCGCATCGACTGCCAGCATCATCGCCTCGAATCCGCTGACTGCTCCGATCCCCGGAAGAATCCATGGCTGAGAATTGTCTGTGAGATGAGCCCGACGCAGGAAGCGACGGGATTCATTCCAGCAGGACCAGCAGGCCCACCCTACATACGACGTAGGTTCACAAACTGGCCTCGCTTTCCCGAGAATCAACTCCCATTGACAGTTGGTAGCGCAAGGGTTGCCGGCTTCGAAACCCACCGTTGAAACCGCGGATTATTTGTCAACCGTCCCTGGCGAGACGAATCGCAAATGCAATCTTCCAAACAGGATCAAAAACCGGATAAACCAGCACAGGTTCATTCAGTACTCAGGCGGCATCGCTCTTTCGGTGATGACCGTCGGCGATCTCTGGACAAGGGCAAAGCGTGCGAAGAACGGGCAACGTGTGCATCGGGCGGTTGGTGAGTTCATCGAATTGGTGGATGTCATCGATATCGACCAGCAAGTGGCATTGCGATTTGGCGAACTGCGAGCCCGCATGTTCGACGCGGGAACGCCAATGCCCGACATGGACGCTGTCATCGCTGCCACTGCGCTTGTTCACAATTTGACGCTCGTCACTCATAACACGGCCGACTTTCAAAACGTCGAGGGACTGCGGATTGTGGACTGGTTGCGCGAATAACAGCCAGTTGGCCTTCGATCAGCAAAACGCCCTAATTCGGCAACCCCTAGTATTTTCGATCGCGTCCGAGTTCTGACTGAACAAAAAGCCCTTCCTGACCAACGAACAGCCAAGGCTTGGGCGTTGCCTTCTGATGCAGACGCAAGAACGGCCTCATGTGTCTCCTGCACAGTTCTGCTGGGCGGAAAGGACCAACCGCAGGTATCACTCGGCAGTTCGAATTCTGATCGACTATACGTCACGCGGCCACGAATGACACATTTTCGAGATTCTGGACAGCGACAGATCCGGGGGGGCGTTCAGGCTGTCCGTTGCTTATTTCCGTGCGATTCATTCGGTTGTCCCACATTCGGTTGTCTCCCTGTGTCTCATGAAATGGACAACCGAATTGGGACAACCGAATGAACAAAATAGCCGGAAACACTGGGTCGCCACACACGGCATTGGCGTGCAGTGCGAGTATCGATACTTGAAGACATTGACGCGAATAGTGCCCATTTGTGTTATTGCAGCGCACGCGGTGTAAACCATACGCGGTCGAAAGTGACATTACCCCGAAGCGTCACAATCCAGTACTCGCAAAAGTGTCATTTTGGACCGCGCGGAGTATATTCATGCTTCGGAATCGCTGGTCATGGGTTCCGGTTCGTTTCCCATTGATCGTCCGGGTTGAGCAAATCGTTGATGCGGCGATCTATGATCGCGCTGCGGTTTCGTTCTCTGTCAGCCAGTTGCCGTTTCATCGCTTCTGCGTTGAGTAGTATTGAAGCGATTTCCAGCAGTTGCAGGTCCTGCTTTGCCCTCATTGCTTCATCAACCGCAATGCGCAAGTCGTTTTTTTCCTGCTCAGGAATGGCGGAGTCGCCGACCTGCTTTCGATGGGAAAGCTGCTGTACCCTGGCCGCTTGTTCAATGCATGCGGCTTCTGCCTGTTGCGATTTTTTCCGTAATAACTCGAGTCTTGCTTCTTGGATTGTGGCGTCGAACGGGTTCGAGTCGGCCAGGAGTTCGTCAAGTCGGCTGGAAACCGTCGGATCTGTTTCGGGTAGACTCCCAGGCAAAAACTCTTGAGAGACTTTGCATTCACGTTCCTCACTCAGCGCGAGAGAAACGGAGAGCTTTAACGACAGCCGTCCGATTTTTTGAGCACGAGTAATCGCTGTGCTGCATTGAAGAGGCACAAGAAGACTGATCCTCCTTGTTCTGGCATTTGTCAATGTATCGATGTAGACAAAATTGTCAGTGCTGAAGACTTCGGCAAATTCGATGACCTTTACTGTCTTCAGAATGCGTGGACCGAACGAACCGTCGCTATGCGTTAACAGCAGTTCAACGCGCATTCCGGGCCGCAACATTCCTAAATGAGGCGTTGTCGCATCTACTGGGATCGTTACAACAAAAATGTCGGGCGGTACTTCCTGCGTTGTTGGTTCGAACACTGGCGGGTCGTCGGTCGGAGCGATGAGGATTTGAAACAATCCTGCTATGCAGATGGACGCGAGCAACATAGTCACTTTCATATACATGAATCCTTTCATAAGCGGGCTCACAGGCGGAAGCGGACTGATATCGTCGCAGAAACAACACGCTCCATCAACACACAATCCTCCTCGCCAAGTTGCCGTGCGTACCTACTTTTTCAACCCCCTCACATACTCAATCACATCCGCGAGGTCCTGCTGTGTCAGGTCTTTTTCAACTCCATCCGGCATCAGGGATTTGCCGGTGCTGCGGAGTTCCTCGATGTCGGTACGGAGGACGGATTCGGATTTGCCTTCCGCCGCCAGCAGCGTGATGCTGCTGCCGGTTTCGGTGGAGAGCAGGCCGATGACGCTGCGACCGGAGGTGGTCGCGACGACGAAGTTGAGGTATTTGGTTTCGACGGCGGCGCTCGGGTCGAGGATTGCATTGAAGAGCGATTCCGGCGTGCGGGTGGTGAGCGACGCAAGGTTCGGGCCGACTTCATGGCCGACTCCGCCCTGCTTGTGACACGTCGCACATTTCTTGCCGAAGATCATTGCACCGCGAGCTGCGTCACCTGCCAGTTGCAGCGCGGCCTGATAGGTTTCCATCACGGCTTTGCGATCTGCTGATGTGCCGGACGTGAAGACTTTCTCAAGTCGCGCACGGATGGCGTCGTCGCGAGTCGTCAACAGTCGCTGTCGCATGGCGGCATCGATTTCACCTGCGGCCACGCTGCCTGATTCCATCTGCGTCAGAAGTCGCACGATCCATTCCGGACGGCTGGAGAGTTCCGTCAGAATCTGTGAGCGAATCACTGGCGAATGGGACGACCAGCCGGCCAGCAGGGCGTCAGCCGATGACTCCGTCGATTGCTGACCAAGATGCTGAATCGCGGCTTGCTGCACGGCGGCAGGTGTTTGCGGAGTCAGCATATTCTGCAACGTGGCGGCGTCCTCCGGATGATCCGTTTCACGCAACAGGAGCGGAATCGCGGCAATTCGCCGGATTTCGTGTTCCGCAGGATCAGCAACCATTCGCCGCGCGATCTCGAACGCAGATGCGATCCGTACTTTTTGCTGCGGAACGGCGAAGTGAGCTTCAATCGCCCAGCCGCGAGTCTTCAATCGATCAAGCATTTTGGCGAGGCTCTTCAGTTGCCATGCCTGCAGACGGTCATCGGATTTATCGACCGTGAGCAACAAAAGGCGTTCAAGGTCGTCATCCCTGGCGATGGAGGCGGCTTGCTCAAACAATACGCTGGTCAGTTCATCGCGGTCGCTCGCCGAGAAGCCAGGCATCTTTGTGACATCGGGCTCCAGTTTCCAGGCTTCTTCCTGAACGATGGCTCCAAATCGATCAAGCGTGTTGTTGATATTGTCGGCATTCAATGAGCTGATGACTGCGGCTCGCAGAAACGGATTCGTATCCTGATGCAACAGGTCTCCCATGATTGTGGCAGCGGCCACATCGCCCGGCTGTCCGGCCACGCAGGCCAGTTCCAGTCGCACTTTGGCGTCGGGATCTTTGGTCAGCGAAAGCAGCGAAGTGAGAGGCACTTTCGCGGAAGGGGATAAGCGAACGGCCTGTCGACGGACTCCGGGGTGCGGGTCCTTGAGCGCGATTTCAACAGCGTCGGCGGACAGTTTACCAAGACCGTCGAGCGTACACAGAGCGTGCAGCCGAGCTGTCGGTCGTTCTCCGCCCGCGACGATCTTCGAAAGCAATTCCACAGCCGATTCATCACGCGCCGCAATCAGCAGCTGTTGAGCCGTGTCTCGTCGCCAGCCGTTAGGGCTTTCGAGGGACTCGATGAGGTCAGCCGTGGAGAACTGGTCCATTCGCGGCGAAGGTACCGGGGGGCTGACGCCGCCCCGCTCGCCTGGTTTACCACTTGTCGCCTTTGGTACGATCCGATAAATGCGGCCTCGATCATCACCGGATCGGAAGAACGGCCGCAGTTCGTCCTGGCCTTCCTTGGGCAGCCAATGAGGATGCTCAATCATGTAGCGATACATGTCCACAATCCATAGTGCGCCGTCGGGGCCCGTGCGAACCATGACCGGTCGGCACCAGCGATCTTCGGAGGCGAAGAAGTCGGTCTTCGCATCGACTTCGGCGGGATCGCGTTCGAGTCGAAAACTGACGCCGTCGTCGATGAGCAGGTTGTGCTGCACAAGGTTGCTGAAAGGCTCGCAAGTAAATGCGTGCTGCGTTGCGAGGCCGCTCAGGTAGGTCCTTTCTGCCGGAAAGGACTTCGCGACTTCGTCGCGATCCTGGGAGGCGTGTGGCTGTTCGGCCCCTTGTTCGCTCTCGTTCTCGGACAGCGGTCCGCCTTCGGCGGAAGTCCTGCCCGGCAGGCAG
>JAYTAK010000098.1:0-4999 GCA_043737515.1 Candidatus Kuenenia sp.
TCGATCGCCCGACGCAGTTTCGCAATCTGGAAAACCCTGATGACCGACTACTGGTCGATCCCGCGCGTCTGCGCAAGGAATATCTGCGGCAGTACAACGCTTTTGCCGCGACACTGAAAAAGGAATGCGGCTCAATTGGCATCGACAGTCGCCGACTGCTTACGAGTGAACCGCTGCAGATTGGCCTGGGCCACTGGCTGGCAGAACGAATGGCGTCACAGTCTGGGCGACGGTGACCGGCACTGCGTGTAGGATGGACATTCATGTCCGTCGCACTGCGCGTAGGATGGACATTCATGTCCGTCGTGTGGCCATGAAATGCAGTCGAAGCAAAAGCTATTGTGCCGCGATCATCCTTCGGTTGTGGGACGTTGATTGGCTGGGTCTCAGACATGAATGTCCAAGGTACATAAAAACCGCAGGAGGCGTCAAGCTAAAGTCTGTGCGGAGTCAGCCACCCGGAATCGGTGTCGTAAACCGCGAAGCATCCCTGAACGAGCGCACCGAGCAAAACGAAGAAGCGACCATCCTTCAGGCAAATCGGCTTCCTGCCGTCCCAGTCCTCCGTTCGTTCCGGACTCACCAGCATCCAACGATGATAGTGCCCTGCAAACATGATTCGCTGGGGCTGCGCCGAAAAGATGAGTTCTCGCCGCTCAGCCGATTCCGGCATTCCGTCATAATACCAAAGATCGTCCAGCAATTCCGGATTCAGCCATGGTTCTATGTGAGCAAAGTAACAATGCTCAATCACCATTCGCGGTTTGAGTGACGTCATGTAGTCAATCACGACATCGCCGTAGCTTTCTCGCAGTTCATCAGAGGGATCAACACACAATCCAAAATCGTGGTTACCCCAGACTCCAACAGACTTGGCCGCTGTCAGTAATTCGCACGTCTGATGCATGCGTTGGCCCAACTCGACCACATCTCCCATCATCACAATCTGATCCACCCCTGCTGCCCGCAGCACCTGGAGGCATTTTTGTAGTTGATCAACGTGTTCGTGAATATCTGCGATCAATCCGAGTTTCATGGAACGAATTTCATCTGCATGTTGCCGCCAGAAGATCGTGAGTCCCCAGTTCAGCTGGTATGCGGGAGTCACGTGGCGTGAAGATGGGCTTTGTAGATTTCAAACCGGGGCTCCACCGGCGTGAAGCCGGTTGGTGGCCAGCTTGCGGTTTTGTGATGCACTGTTGTAGTTGCCAAACTGCGGCTCAACCGACGCAGGGTCGGCAGGGGCCAAATAGCATAAGAACCCCACGGGCCCCGTGCCAGTGGTACAAGGGTTTTGGCAACTACCACGCCCAAAACTCCCCCTCCACGGCCTCATCCGGCTTCACGCCGGTGGACCGCAGGTTTGGAAACTGCAGACGCGAACGCACAACGAGTTTTCAAACCGTGGCTCCATCGGCGTGAAGCCGATGGGGGCCTGTGCGTGAAGATATCATGCTGGTAGTTGCCAAACCCGAGCTCTACCGACGCAGGGTCGGCAGGGGCTTTGCTCTCTCCAAATCCATGTTTGTTTTTCACGGCAACCGAACCCGCTACGCCATCAGGCTACGGCATCTCCGGTCGCTGCTCCGCAGACGCTCCCTCCGTGCCTACGCCTAATGTCTCCGCTCACTTGGGCTGAACCTGCTCCGCAGGACTGGAGACTCCTGACGGGGAACTCAGGGCCAGGCGGAAGCCGATGTTGACCGAGCGGTACGTCGGGGCGTACGCGCCGCGGTAGGCCGCCCGGCAAAGCGCCGCGTGGAAGTTCCAACTGCCGCCACGGCTCCCGCGTTGCGAGCCCCCTTTGGCCCCGAGTGGATCTGTCACGGCGGATTCCCCAAAGACACCGTCCCAATCATGTGCCCACTCAAACAGATTCCCATGCAGGTCGAATACGCCTCGAACCGTCGGACGCAGTTCACGCGGCGGAGGAACTTGCTTGCTGCTATTCTCATAAAACCAACCGAATCTGTCCAACAGCGCCACGTCGCTCCCGTACCCAAACGCTGTTCGCGCTCCGGCACGGCTGGCGACCTCCCACTCGGATTCCGTCGGTAAACGAAAACCACGACGATCCAACTCCAGCGGCCAGTTGCGGGGAGCCCAGTTCGCCTCTGGGTTCGGTTCGCGAGGGTATTCCTCCTTGTCCAGTGATTCCGGATCCGCATACGATTGATCCGACTCTGACAAGCCGGACTGCTGTGACAACCACCGGCAAAAGGACACCGAGTCGTACCAGTGCGCGCCAAATCCGGCATCAGAAGGATGGGCTTTGAACTGCTGCATGAATCCTGTGTACTCAGGCGAAAAAACGATCAGTTCTTCAAAGGTCACCTCGCGATCCAGCAAGGCAAACGGACGCGTCAGATTGACCACATGACGCAGCTCATCATTCTCCTGCACACTCCGTTCCGGCTCATCTTCGACCGAGCCAATCAGCGACTCTCCCGATGGAAAGACAATGAATGTGTAATAGAAGGTTCGGGGTGGCAACGGCTCAGGCGGCGGCTCCGGTTTCGCTTCGTCTTTCGCTGGCTCCGTGCTGTCCGACTCGTCCTTTTTCGCGGTCCCTTCATCCTGGGTCGCCGCGCCCTCGGCTGGCGGGGCCGTTGTGGTCGCCGCTTCCGGTGCCGCATTTTCATCCGCTGGCTTTTCCTCCGGTTTTGGTGGCGATGTTGGAGTCACCGTGATGACCAGCGTGAACCACTCCCGGTCCTCCGAATACGGAACCGGGGTCTGGTCCACCGTGCGGACAATCTCTGCCTGCCCCCATTTCCGCAATAGCCACCCGGCGGCACCATGCACGCCTGAACTGGGATCGTCGCGATACCAGGCACCCAGTTGTTTCAAAAGTGCGTCCCGCTGCGATTCCGGTATCTCATCCAACGCATATTCGCCAAGGGCCAGCAGTAACGCATACCGCGTGTTCCGTGGATAGCGATCGACTGGCCCGCCACTCACCAGGCGCAGGCAGTCCAGCAGTTCTTCAACACCCACGCCGCGGTCGCGGCAGCGAAAGATAAACTGCGTCAGCGCCTCGGGGTCATCCGTCATTTCAAACACCGGCAGCACTTTTTCGCGTTCCCCAAGTCGCAGCAGCGTCACCGCCGCGTTGGCTCGATGCTGCCCATACGATACGCGATCCACCGAGCCCAGTTCCGCCGGAGGCAGCGTTGCGGCGATCTTGCCGAGATCCTCCACAGTCGAAGGTGCGGGAGTGGCCGCGACCAGGGGATAGAGCACGGCATACTGTTCCGGAGTCGCCACTGTCAGCAACTGGGACAATTTCGGGATATCACTGGCAGCGTAATCCGCAATTGCATTGGCGGCGCTCAGCCGCTGCGCGTCGGTCGACTGCGCGTCACCGAAGATCCTTTCGAGATCCGGCAGCAGTCGCCCGCTGATTGGCCGCAGATTTTCACGCAGCAGCGGCTGGAATTCCGCATTTTTTACGACCAGTTGCCCGGCCACAAACTGCAGGTCCTGCTCCGTCCACGAGGTGGCTTCAGATGCGGGAACGTAATCGGCCAGCGCCACCGCCGCACGGAACCGGCGATTGGCCTCGGCCTTTCCGTCCCGCAGAATGGCTCGTAGCTTTTCTGTGAGTTCCCCCGCATACGGACGAAGTTGCTGACGAATCGGACCGATATAGGCGACGACCCTGTTGGTGAGCAGTTCTTCCAGCAGTGGTTCGATCAGCGATTTGTCACGAGCAACCGTCGCCAGGCGTGCATGCAATTGCGAGCGTTTTTCATCGATGGTTTTGGCATCTGCGGAGACCAACGGAGACAGATACCATGCTGCGACCGCTTGATTGCTTTCCAGCTCTTTCACGATCTCTGGCACCTGGGCGGGATCGGCACTCACCAATTGATTGACGAGTCCCCTTATCCGAGTGGTTTCCTGCTGCTGAAGGACTTCCCCGCGAACGACAATCCCAACTGCCACAAATGCCAGCACGGCCGCCGTTGCCAATCCCGTCCACAGCCCATGGAACCTTCGGGCTCTACCTATCATCACCCGCTGCTGTTCGGTCCATTTTTTGGGTTCCGTCAGCGTGCGGATGCTGAGCCATTC
Organism: Candidatus Kuenenia sp.; assembly: GCA_043737515.1. Taxonomy (GTDB): domain Bacteria; phylum Planctomycetota; class Planctomycetia; order Planctomycetales; family Planctomycetaceae; genus SXXK01. Next base: position 4,078 of record JAYTAK010000098.1, read on the forward strand.
CGTTAGTGACGGCAGATATCGGTTTTCGGGTTTGGAGTTCCAGAGGGCTGAGCGTTCAGCCAGTTTGAGTTCGGCTCGGCCTTTGCGGGTTTCGCGTTGCTTGCGGGTGAGCCACTCGCGGAGGGAGGGGACGAGGTAGTCGTGGGTGAGCTGGTAGTAGTGCAGAGAACGACACGGAGGGCTGACGCCCAGTCGCTCGCCTTGCTGCTGGCCTTCCGGGTCGGTAGGTGTAATCAGGCGGAGTTCGCTGTCCAGAATCCGCAGCAGGTCAGCGAAGTCAGCGAGGCGATCCTGGTAGCCGGATGCCTCTTGCAGCTCGTGCTGTGATCTCATGCCGCCTTTGATATCGGTGCCGAGTTCCGGCAGGAGGGCGTTCAGGATTCCTCGCGCGGCCTCTTGCTGTTGACGGTGTTTGGGATTCGCGGTTCGCGAGACGAAGGTCTCTTCAAGGAAGTTGACGCCGATTCCCTCCATTCCACCAACCGCTTCCAATGTGGATGTGATCCATGGTTTACTCTTGATCATTTCCGCAAACAGAGACAGTCGCACCGAAACGACCTTGCCGTCCTGGGCGAGTCCCTCCGCGACAACAGACACGAATTGTTCCTGTGCGTCGGTCAACGGCTGGCTGTCCGGCGGAAGCTGCTGAAACGCTCGACCGAACTTTGTCAATACCCTTGACGCATGACGTACGTCGAACAGATCGACAGTAGCAAAGTTCACTCCCTGCAATATTGGAATGTCAAGGGCGTCCATGAATCGAGCGGCGGCCATCGCGAAGTCGTCTCGCACCATCACCACAGCCTGCAGCCGCCCGCCGTCGCAGTGACGCAGTGCCGTGACCAATTGAGTGTCCTGCTCAGCCCCGTGAGCATGCAGCCATTGCTCGAACTGGTCGAGCACCAACACGACTTTTCGGCCT
>JAYTAK010000099.1:0-2144 GCA_043737515.1 Candidatus Kuenenia sp.
GGAAAAACCGGGGGCTGACGCCCTCCGGCTGATGGGTCCAATTCCGATTCACAGATCTGAAAGAGCACTAGGCCAGGGCTTTATCGAGCATGTTGATGAAGTGCTGTTTAGCCGGCGCACCGACAACCTTGTCGATCATCTCGCCGTTCTTGAAGAGCATCACCGTTGGAATACTTGTGATCCCGTATCCGGCGGCAGTCTGATGGTTGTCGTCCGTGTTGACTTTGCCAATCTTGACGCGACCAGCATACTCACCGGCAAGCTGTTCGACCGTGGGCATCAGGTGGCGGCAAGGACCGCACCATGGAGCCCAGAAATCCACGAGCACGGGTTCGGAAGATTCCAGAACTTCGGACTTGAAGTTCGCGTCATTGAATTCATGCAGATTACTGGCCATTAACTTATTCTCCTCTTATGATCTCAAGCGAAACGCAGTTGAAGGCGTCCCAGAAAGGTGTCGTCGGCACAACAGCCGTGGGTGGTTCAGGAATGGTCATGGCGGCAAACAATTCGCTGTCAGTTACCGCAGTTCGCCAGCGGCATCACATCATCACGGGAAAACCTTTCCCGAACTCGCCATCTTCCTGTCCTGCGAATTATTGGCCAACCACGAAACACTGTCAACGCGGCTGCGTTTTTGCAACGCACGTCCGTGTTTTCGGAATTCCGGCAGAAACTGCCGCTGACACTGAGTTTTGGCAGCTTCAATACAAATAACGATGCCCGGATCAATGGACCCGCCAGCATGGCAAAGGTTCAGCCAATCCTTTACGCAGCCGGCGACTTGACGTTCTCAGTCAGCGGCGCGGTCACGGGCACTTTTTTTTGGAAGCCTCCCAGGCGACTGAGGATTCCCAGGCGTCCGGTACTCAGCAGAATAAGCATCGAAGGCACCATGATCGGTCGGATCACGAATGTATCCAGCATGACACCTACAGCCAAAGCCAGGCCCAACTGGTCCATACCCACGAGACTGCCAGCCATGAGCGAACAGAACGTGCCTGCCATGATAATGCCGCAACTGGAAATGATGCTGCCCGTGCGCTCCAGAGCGACGATGATCCCTTTGACAGGTCCGTGGACTTTCTGCTCCTCTTCGATGCGAGCCATCAGGAAGATGTTGTAATCTTCACCAACCGCAATCAGGATCGTGAACAGAAACATGGGGACTTTCCAGTCCAGCCCTGCAAACTCCGAGGGGTTTGCCGCTGTCATCCAGAATGCGAGGTAGGTGAATCCCAGCGTTGCCAGATAACTGTAAAACACAGTGAACATCAGATAAGCGCAAACACCGGGGCGTTTGAGGAGCAGGACGAGGATGACGTAGACGCCGCCCAGGACAAGCATGTCGATCCGAATCTGATCCGAATCAGTCACATCTTTCAGATCGCTGATCTGGGGGATCGAGCCCACAAAATACAATTGGGCATTTTTGAGCCCCTCCGGCAGATGATCATGCAGGCGATCTCGCAGGTTGCGGTAGTCGCTGATACTGGTTCGCGAGAATGGGTCGTTTTTGAAAATCAACTGCACACTCATAATTGAGCTGTCGGCGGAACTGACAAATTCCTTCCGTACAAACATCTTGTAAGCCGGCATCTCATGAGGCTTCAGGACAGGCATTTCGCGTTGTCCTTTTGGAGCAGCCAGTGATCGCACGGAATACAGCCCCAGCGCGTCCTTTTGACGAATGAGGTTGTCTGTAAGTTGCTCGACAAGTTTTTTCGATTCTCCCTGAATCGGGCTGAAGTCCATGCCTTTGACCTGTACCAGCACCTTCAGCGGAGCAACTTCTCCCGCAGGAAAATGTCTCTGCGCAGCCTGTGCCCCGTAAACACTGGCAGCCGTATCCGGCAACTCCGACAGCAATCCATAACTCAGATTGCCGAAGAACATGACTCCTGCAACCACGAACGGCAGCATCAGAACCACGCTGAGCGACCACGCCATCCAAGGCCGTCGCTCAATCACTTCACCAATCCACTGCCAGCCCTGAGTCAGCAGATTGGCGCGCTGAATCCGCGATGTCAGATCAGTGCTGGACAGGAAACCTGTGTCATTGCGGGAAGTCGCGCGGGAGGCACTTGGCCAGAACGCGAAGCGACCTGCCAACCGCAAAATGGCAGGCGTCAGAGTCAATGCCG
>JAYTAK010000100.1:0-11508 GCA_043737515.1 Candidatus Kuenenia sp.
CGTCGGTGTACGACTTGGCAGGCCGAGTCGTCGCGAGCATCAATCCGCTCGGCAAACGTGCCACCACGGTCTACAACATCGCCAGTCAGGCACTGGCGACGATCGACGCCAACAGCAATCGCGTCAGCAGCGTCTACGACGCTCTTGGCAGGCGTAACGTCGAAGTCAACGCCAATGGTGGTCGCACCACGACCATTTTCAACGCGGTGGGACAAACTTCGGCCTTGGTGGATGCACGCGGGAACCGGCACAGCTTCACGTACGATTCGACCGGAGCCCAGACGCAGCTCATCGACCCGCTCAACCGCCGCACAACATCGGCCTACGACGCCGCCGGACAGCAAAACCTCCGCATCGACGCTCGCAGCAACCGCACGACGTATGCGTACAGTACGGTCGGTCAGTTGACGAGCCGAAGATACCCGAACGGAACCCGAGCGACGTTCAGTTACGATTCTGTCGGCAATCGCACCGTGATGGCCGACAGCACCGGACGGTACACTTCCACCTTCGATGCGGTGGGACAAACGACCTCTGCGGCACTCCCGAACAGCAAATGCATTACCAACACGTTCAACTCCGTGGGGAATCGAAGAACGAAGAACTCCGCGAATGGTCGAACCACATGGACCTACGATGCGGCCAATCAATTGACGTCGGAGCTCAACGGCAATGCAAAGCGAACGACATTCACATACGACGATGCCGGACGGCGCACACAACAAAAAGCCACGGACGGAAGTCGCACGTCGTGGACCTACGATGCGGCCAGCAACCTGACAAAGGTCCAGGATAAGAAAGCGGACAATTCGACGATTTTCTCCATCGATTACCGCAACGATAGTGTCGGCAATCGAGTTGGTGCGACTCTGGCCAGCGGTGTGCGCGTCACTTGGGTGTATGACAAGAGCAATCAACTCACAGCCGAACGCCGCAGTGGAGTGAGCGGATATGCGAACACGTTTGTATATGACGCTGTTGGAAATCGTTTGGTCCTGAACGCGAATGGGACACGCACAACTACGGTTTACGACAACGCGAACCAGATCATGTACTCAACGGCTGCCGCAGGCAGAACGACCTACACGTTTGATGCGAACGGAAACCAACAGATCGTTCGAGAGCCCGCAGGAGCTCGGACCACCACGACATGGAACTACGAGAACCAGCCCACGCTGTTCCGGATGCCAGACGGCAGTCGAGTGACTATGACGTACAATGCAAACAACCGCCGCGTGAAAAGGAAATGAGTCATGCCGGAAATTGAATACATCTGGGACGAACTCAGCGACAACGTGATTGAAGAGTACGAAGACGGCGTGCTGACCGTGTCGTACGATCACGAGCCGGGATTCTACGGCAACCTGCTCTCCCAAAACCGCAACGGCGTCACCAGCTACTTCCACTACGACGGCCGAGGGGACACTGTCGCTCTCACTGACGACGCAGGTAACGTCACGGACACCAAAGAATACGATGGCTGGGGAAATGTGATCTCGTCAACAGGAAGCACTGTGACGCCGTATCAATTTGTCGGGCGGCAAGGCTGCCAATCAGGCGTTGGAGGAATGTACGCAAGAGGAAGAATCTACGAACCGTTGGTCGCAAGAATGGCGAATACGGTGTTGGCGAATGGGCGAGCTCGGTTATTCGGCTATCTCCTGAAGAACAACAGTCCCATGTTGATAGTGTTCTTTGCCAGAAATCAATCGGATAGATCAGATTCGGGAAGTCCTGAACTCCGTAAAACGCTCGACGTACCCTGTCCCCATAAAATTGAATTGTGCGGGTGTCGAGGTCCCGATTGTTGGATTGAAATAATTGCAACTTTCAGGTCGTCGGATGCAAAATCTGGTGGAAGAGCCGAGTTGTGTTTTAACCAAGGTCCAGGGACTGAACCTCGAGATCCTGGTCGCAGTACCTCTACGTGTACTCCTGAAATCAATCGGACGACCAACGTCGATGATCATTTCACGATCACTCTTCTCAATGGCATGGCTTGCAAGTTCACGGCAGATCTCCTGCCACCCAATCCACCGTGGCCACCAACGCAGTGGCCCACGCCAGATGCAAGCGATCCAATCGCCTGTGTCAATTTGCTTCTATTGGATGAAGAAAGAAAATGCTACGTAACCACGAAGGATGTAAGATCCATAACAGTCAAATTCTCGGTTCACCGGGTTTCTCGCTATATTCCATGCATCCGAGTTTGAGGCAATGAAATTCCCGTAGCACACCAATGCCGTGAAATGGTGTGCCTGCGCTCCGCTGGTCACACCCTACGAAAACAAACGGCCACTCGCGACTCCTCATTTCGGAGCGCACGGAGTATCTTCAGCGAACGCTTCCGGCGGGTTTCACAGACATGCGTTTGGACTTCAGTCGGGATTCAAAGGCCGCCACAAGCTGGTCAAGTTCCTTACGATCGGCTTCCGGTGCGATCGCTCGCGCTTGTTTTGCCCATTTCAGGGCGGCGTCAAATTCCTGATTCTCTGCATGGCAGGTGGCGAGCGTGTTGAGGCAGGACCAGTCTTTGAACTCCGACAATTCGCACGCTTTCGTGGCGAAGCTGACGGCTCGTTGCGGATCCCGGACGTTCTTGTTGTCGCTGGTTGCCAGCAACCACGCCAGACTGTCCCACGCACGCGCAAAGCCAGGATTCAGCTCCACCGTTTTTTTGTAGTCGGCCAGGGCTTCGGTGTCCTGATTCAGGCGGTCATACGCAGCCGCGCGATTGTTGTAGGCTCGAAAAAGTTCCGGCTGAATCGTGATCGCGATCGTCCAGCAGTCGATGGCCTGCTGCATTTTTGACTGACTGAACAACAGGTTGCCGCGATTGTACCACGCCGCAGCATGTTCCGGTTTGATTTCAACGGCTTTTGAGAACGCCGCCACTGCCACGTCAGACTGACCACGGCCAGCTTCTATATTGCCGATCACGTACCAGGCATCGGCAAGGTCCGGATTCAGTTCAAGGGCGTGGTCAAGATCCTGCCGCGCATCATCGTTCTGGCCTGTGCTGTGTCGAGCCATGCCGCGACGATAATAGAATTCCGCGTCGTGCGGGGACAATTCAATCGCTTTAGTGAAATCAACCACTGCTGCATCGCCGTTACCACGCCGCTGATTCAACAGCCCACGGTTTGTCAGCGCCACCAAGTGCATCGGATCATGCTGCAGGACAGCACTCAGATCCGCGATGGCATCATCAAAGTGTCCCAGTTTCTCCAGCAGTTCCGCACGCAACAGCCGAGCCGGCTCGTGCGTGGATGCAATTCCCAGCAAGGCATTCAGCTCTTCCAGTTCCCGAAACGTCATCTCAAGTTCGTCACAGCATTGAATTCGCATCCAGCGCGAATCATTCGTGTCGCGACTCAACAAGGCCGGGTGTTCCAGCGTTTCCAGGGCTTCCCGGAACCGGTCATTCTGGAACAGACTGATGCCTTTGATCTGCAGGGCTCGTGGATCATCAGGCTGATTGTGAAGGACCAGACCCGCATCGTTCGACGCAGCCTGCCAGTCAGCCGTATCCACGAACACAGTCGCACGGGCAAGCAGGGCTGCCGTATTTGACGGATCAGATTTCAACAGACTTGAAAAGATGCGAATCGCCTCGTCCGGCTGGTTCTGCCTTGCCAGCGTCTGACCGTACAACAGCAGCACATCAGGAGTGAGTGCTTCTTCCGGAATGAGCCTGACCAGTCTCAGACTTTCGACATCGTCGTGACGGCGGAGGGCAATCATCGACTGCAGCAGAACGACATCCTCAGGCTTTACAGAGCCTGATGAGGATGTTTCCTCTGCCGCCAGCGTACATGCATCCTCATGCGCACCATTCAGGTTGCCGTCAGCGAGGCGCGCTCGTCCGCGGAGCAGTCGTTGTTCTGCCGACAACTGTCCCGCATTTGACGCCGCCACTGTATCAAGCGTCTTTGCACACTTTGCAAACTGGCGATCCCGAAACAATCGTTCTGCCAGCTTTTGATGCACGTCCAGCCGGGTCGGTTGCAGACTTGCCGCTTTCTGCAGATCTGCCAATGCCGCCGTCGGCTCATTGAACTGATCAAAGGACTCTGCCCGCAGCGTGTACAAATCAGCGGAGTCAGGCTTCTTCAGCAGTGCGAGCGTGAGGTCGCTGATGGCATGGCTGGCTTGGTCCTGTGCCAGCCGGGCACGGGCTCGCAGAGCCAGCGCTTCGACGTCATCGGGATACTCTTCAAGATACTTCGAAAACTCCAGCGTGGCGGCGGTCCATTCTTTTCCGTCCAGATGCAATCGCCCTCGGTTCAGAACGGATTGCGCCGCAGCATTCGCTTGCACGCCAACGCCGGATGAGATGAGGCGCGTTTGGTCCTCAATGGCTTCCTTGCGGCGATCAGACTTCGCCAGCAAGGGGGAGCGGATCTGCGGCGCGTCAAAACTTTCGGGCTCAACCACTGGTATCGGATCGGCAAGCACCAGCGCATCAGCAGTGGAGTTTGCTTTTTCCGGGACTGCAGCGGGACTGATCTTCGTTGTCTCAGTGAGCAGCGTTGACAACATTTTTTCTTCGGCTGGCTGCCCCGCGACCGGTTCCTGAGCTTCTTCACTGCGGTCTCGCGCAATGTCTGTTCGAGCCAGTGCTTCACGCACATCATTATCGTTGGGTGCCAGTTCGACCGCCTTTGACAAATCGCTGATGGCATCATCCAGACGATGCAGGCTGCTGAGAATGCGGCCCCGTTCCAGCCACGGGTGAAAGTCGTCCGGTTGCAGGCGACAGGCGATATTCAGATCGGCCAGCGCACGATCGGTATCGCCGCTGCGGCTATAACACAGTCCCCGCTGCATCCACGCCGTCGCGTTGGTGCGGTCGCGACTGATGACTTTGCTGAAATCTTCCGTGGCCTGGACCGGATCCGTTTCCGACAGCAGCGTGCCGCGTCGCAGTAAGGCTTCGCAGTTGACGGGATCAATCAGCAGCAGCCCCTCAATGTCGCTCAATTCATCTTCCGTGAGATGCAGGTTTTGGTAGCCTCGAGCGCGGGCTTCCCACGCTGACAGCATCTCTGGATTCAGGTTGAGTGCTTTCGAAAGCGACTCGATACTCTGCTCCGTTTCCCCGGCTGTCAACTGCGCGATGCCCAGTGCGCACCACGCTTCGTCCCATTCGGGCTTGAGCCGGGTTGCTGAGGAAAATTCTTCGACAGCCTGTGGAGACTGATGCAGTTTGGTAAAGCAGGCTCCTCGCAGATAAAACGCTTCAGCAAGACCGGGATCGAGCGCAATGGCCCTGCCCAGAAGTTGCACTGCGTCGGTATGACGATCGGCTTTGCTGTGCTCAATCGCCGCACGGACCAGTCCATCCGCCTGTTGTTTCTGATCACCGCAACCGGAGACTGCGACTATCGCGGTCGTTATCAGAAGCCACGCTGCGACGGAACCTAAACGTGTCACTGGCGGATTGCGGATTGTGACGTTCATGTCTCCACCCCGGTTTACATCCTGCTGCAACAGCGGCAATCAAAAAACTCTCACGGAATTGCCCAACGGGACATCCGACAATCGTTATGATCGTCACAGCAGAGACAGGAGTTGTGTTTGAGCGATTGTTGGGAAACAGTTTCGAGCAGCAATGTTTACCTGCCCCGAATCAGCTCTCTGGTTTACCCATCCTTCCGATGCAGAAAATCTGCTGAGGCCGCTGCTCGCCTGGAAAAAGTACGCTGACTGTTGGAATGCCGTCTGAAGCCGCGCGTGGCTCCGCGTCGAAGACCGATATGTGCAGAAAATGCCGGTTTGCGGGTGATGAGTTTCCGCTGTGATGCATCATGTCGGCAGAACTCGGCAGACGGCCAACGCACTTTGTAATGTCAGCGATCTATTTCCAGCAGGGAATCTCACATGAATGTTTCAGGCATGTTTTCGGACGATCAGATGGCGGTCATCGGCTGCTTTGCGGCATTGGCTGTGTGCGGCATGATCGCTGCGTTGAGTTTTCATTTCGGCCCTGCCGGACGTGAGCAGAAGCAGAGCGATGCGACTCGGAAACAGACGCTCCCGCTTCAAAAGCTGCAGGATCAGGCGCAACATCAGGATCGCCGTGCTGCGTAGTGTTTTCGTTTATCAGTCAGCCGCAGGCGTACTCGTTCTTTTCGTTTTACGTACAATGGCGGGGACTTAAGGAATTACAACGGCGAGCGGGGGACGTCAGTCCCCTGATTTGCTTGGGTTCGCGACGAATATCAGGGGATTGACATCCCCCGCTCGCCTTAAGTCCACGCCATTGGTGCTTATGGCGGCGAAACGCCATACAATCGGAGAAAAAGGGTGACCGAATTTGAACGCGGGCCTCATCGGCACTTGCGGCAACTTCGCGTGTCGCTTATTTTGATTTGGCCGGTTCGGCGGGGCATTGAGTGGCTGTGATGCCCCGTCTGTGGTTGAGTGTGCTTCCGCAGCGGCGTTCGACAATGTTCCAATGGGATTCTGTTCGGAGATTACTGACCATGCGTCGCGCTGCTGTCGTTGTAGGTGGACTTGCGTTGTTTGCCGCAGGCTTCGTCTGCGGTCATCTGGATTCTGTTGTGCCTTCAACGCTGCGGGCACAGCAGGATGAACCGGTCACACTTTCCAATGATGCCCTGACGGCGTATGCGAAAGCTCGAAAGGCCGTGTCAGATCTGAATGACACGTTCATTGCGGCCGGGCTGAGCACGTCTGCCACGTCGGATATCAACTACTTCTCCGTCTCCGTCGGGGGAATCGATGTGCAACGCGATCTGGAAGAAGGTCGCGGTGTCGATCCGGAAACGTTCGCAGCTCTCTACGCTTTTGAAGATCAGGAACTGGGAGCGTCAGGCAAGAAGGAACGTGTCTTCAAGCGATTCGGAGTTGACGTCTCACAGCATCTGGACAGCGACGAGCACGGACGCATTCGGTATAAGCAGAAAGTTGTGCAGATGTATTCCACCGAACGCCTGAACCAGCTTTTCGAACAACGCGACCGATTGCAGATCCTCTCGACCAATAAGTAATTCATGCAACGCTACTGGCTGTTCAAGTCTGAACCCGAAGCTTTTTCCATCCAGAACCTGGCCGCAAGCAAGGGAAAAAAGACATCCTGGGAAGGCGTCCGCAATTATCAGGCGCGCAACATGCTGCGCGACGATGTGCAGCGCGGTGATGGTGTGTTCTTTTATCACAGCAACACCGATCCGCTGGCGATCGTCGGCACGGCTGAGGTTGTGAAGTCCGGCTATCCCGATCATTTCGCTCTGCAACCGGACCACAAATACTTCGATGAATCCGCGTCGCCGGAAACCCCCGTCTGGTACATGGTAGACATCAAGCTGGTTTGCATTTTCAAGCAGCCCGTGACACGCGCCATGCTGGCCGAGCACCCTCTGACCTCGCACATGATAGTCTTGCAGAAAGGCAGCCGCCTCTCGATCCAGCCCGTCACCGCCGCCGAATGGCAAGCCGTGCATGAACTTGCTGGGATCGGCTGAGAATGGCTGGCGCAGTCACTGGAATCCTGCGATTCCCGTACCTTGGACATTTATGTCCGAGATCTTCGCCAAACACCTTCGCATTTTCGACCAACAGTCAAGGCACAATGACCTTCGCTTCGACCGTGATTCATGGCCATTCGACGGACATGAATGTCCATCCTACATACGATTTACAGAATCGCCGCGCCCTTGACGTCGATGCCTTTCAGACGCATCTTGAGTTCTTCGACGTTCGGGGAAATCTCGAACGCGGCCTCGCGACTGACAAATTCGCGGTTGACGAAGTCGTAGAGACTGTCGTTAAACAACTGCATGCCTTCGGTCTTGCCGATGCGGATGGCGGCGAACAGCTTTTCGTCCATCTCCTCCATCACCAGCTTGCGCACGGTCGGATTGAAACTCATGATTTCGATAATAGGCACGCGAGACGGCGTATCCATGATCGTCTTCAGCAGTTTCTGCCCCACGATACATTTCATGTTCATCGCCATACTGGCGCGAATCGCTTTGTGCATGTCGAACGGGAACAGGTCCAGAATACGCGAGATACAACCCGGCGCGCCAGGGGCGTGGATCGTGCCGAAGACAAGGTGCCCGGTTTCTGCCGCATGAATCGCAGTTTCGAAAGTTTCACGGTCGCGCAACTCGCCCACCAGCATGATGTCGGGGTCTTCGCGCACCGCATGTTTCATCGCGATGTGAAAGTCGATGACGTCCTGACCAATTTCACGCTGATTGATCAGACACTTGTCCGACGTGTAAATGAATTCAATCGGGTCCTCGATCGTCAGAATGTGCTTGTTCATGTTGCGGTTGATCCAGTCCAGCATGGACGCGATCGTCGTACTTTTTCCGGAACCGGTCACACCCGCCAGCAATACCATTCCCTGATCGTACTTGCAGTGATCGACCATGCACTTTGGCAGATACAGCCCTTCAAACGGCGGGATGGATCGCTCAATCTTTCGAGCCACCATGCCGACTTTGCCCAATTGCGTAAACAGATTCACGCGGAACCGCCAGGGGTCGTCTTCGATCTTGATGACCTTGGAAAAGTCAGCGCCACCGTTCTGATGGAAGATGTCCAGATTTCGCTGGTCCATCATCGGGAACGTGAGTTCAATCATCTGACTTTCAGTGATCGGTGGCATTTCCAGATCGCGCAGCCCGCCGCGAATTCGGAACACGGGAGGGCGTCCGACCTGCAGGTGGATGTCGGAGCATTTGTGCTTAATCGACAGCTTGAAGATCTTATCGACCTCAATGTCGGCGAGTGGGTTGAACGTGGACTTTTTCCAGTCGGCAATCAATACCATCGAGAGCGTTCCTGACGATTCCAGTAAATTCGACCGTTCGGCGTCAAACGGTATAATAACATGCGACGCGGCAAATCAGAGCCGCCGCTGCAAGATGCGTTTTGTAGCACGTCGCGTCGGTTTTCGGGACTGTGTTTGCATCGTTTTTTCTCAGCCGAACAATATCGCGTGCATCAACTGGCAGAGCGCGGGGCGATGCCCACGCGGTTAAACCGGATTTTTCCGGGTGATCAATATCGTCGGATCACAGCCGCACAGGCACACCCCGAGCGGCCATGTAGCGTTTTGCTTCGTCGATTGTGTACGTGCCATAGTGAAAAATGCTGGCCGCCAGAGCTGCACTCGCGCCGCCAGTTGTAACGGCCTGAAAAAGGTGTTCAGGCGATCCGGCACCGCCACTGGCCACGACGGGGATCGAAACAGCATCGGCGACGGCACGAGTAATTTCAAGGTCGTAACCGTCCTTTGTCCCGTCAGCGTCCATGCATGTGAGCACGATTTCACCGGCGCCCAGACGCTCCACTTCGCGAGCCCAGGCAACGGCTTCCAGTCCAGTGGGGATTCGACCGCCATTGATATGGACGTCCCAGAATTCCTTCCCGTCCCGCTGAATGCGCTTCGGGTCGATATTGACGACAATACACTGGCTGCCAAATTTCAAAGCCGCCTCGCGCACAAAAGATGGCCGGGTCACGGCGGTGGAATTGATCGACACCTTGTCGCATCCCGCGCTCAACAGGCGACGAATATCATCGACCGTGCGAATTCCACCACCGACCGTCAGCGGCATAAACACCACTTCCGATGTCCGCGCGACGACGTCCAGAATGATGTCCCGCTGTTCGTGACTCGCGGTAATGTCCAGAAACACCAGTTCGTCGGCCCCCTGCTGTTCGTACCGCTGAGCGATCTCGACGGGATCTCCGGCATCCTGGAGATTGACAAAATTCACTCCCTTGACCACTCGGCCCGCGTGAACGTCGAGACAGGGAATGATACGCTTTGCAAGCATGTGATGGGTTTCCGGAATTTCGTCGCAAATGCGACAGTCTGTGTTGCGGTGAGTATCTGACCGACGACACTGGAGCCTTTCAACCGTGAAACGAAGCACTCCTCGCGGTTTCGCTGATTCTGTAATCATTCTATACTCATCGCGGTTGTGAGTGAGGCATGTTCTTGTAGCCCGCGACGAATAACTTCAAACGGCATTAACAATCAGTCAACCTCGATGACCGCAACAACATCTGCATGGGAACGCATCGTTCCGGTCCATCTCGGATCGCGAAGTTACGACATCGTGATCAACGAAGGCGGCATGTCGCAGGCCGGATCTCTGTTGGCCGCATGGCTGAAGCTGGACACCGCGAAGAGCCTGCGAGTCCTCCTGATCGCCGATGAAACCGTGTTTGACGTGCATGGTTGTGCGGTGCAGGGAAGTCTGGAAGCAGCCGGTGCGGAAGTCCGTGCGGCGATTGTGCCGTCGGGGGAACAGACAAAATCCTATGCTCAGACTCAGGCTCTGTATGATCATCTCGTCGAGATGACCGCTGACCGCAAAACATTGGTGGTAGCAGTCGGTGGCGGCGTGACGGGGGATCTTGCGGGATTTGTCGCGGCAACCTATGCGAGGGGATTGCGATTTGTGCAGGTGCCGACGACCCTGCTGTCGATGGTGGATAGTTCCGTCGGCGGAAAGACAGGAATCAACCATCCGCGCGGAAAGAACCTCATCGGCGCGTTTCACCAGCCGTTGGGTGTGATCATCGATCTGGCGACACTCAACACCCTGCCTGATCGCGAGTATCGTTCAGGTCTGGCGGAAGTTGTGAAGTACGGCGTGATTCTGGATGAAGTGTTTTTTACATTTCTCGAACAGAACATTGCCGGTTTGAACTCACGAGATCCCGCAGTGCTGCGGCATGTGATCGCCCGCAGTTGCGAACTCAAAGCCGAAGTCGTGCGTCAGGACGAATATGAAACAACCGGCAAGCGCGCTGTGCTGAACTACGGGCACACGTTCGGCCATGCGTTTGAAGCGCTCGCGGGTTACGGAGCCCTGTTGCACGGTGAGGCCGTATCGATCGGCATGATCTGTGCCAGCCGTCTGGCGGAATCGCTCGGTCGCATCACAGCCGACGACACACACCGCCAGAGTAACCTGTTGTCCGCGCTGCAGCTTCCCGTCACCGTACCGGCCGAGATGCAGAATCGTCACGACGACATCGTGGGCTGCATGATGCTGGACAAAAAGACCGAAGGCCGCGAGCTGCGCTTCGTCCTGCCCTCACGCATCGGTCATGTCGAAACCGTTCGCGGCATATCGCCAGACACCGCGCTGCGATGTCTGTGAGTAACGTGGTGTTCAAGTTCCGCGATCACCGCGACGGCGTCGAGAAGCGCAAGAAGCTGCCGCCGCAGGAAATCCTGAGTCGCTGGTTCGAACACGTTCCGCCGCGCGGCCTGCGGATGATCCGCCGCAGCGGACTGTACGCCAACTGTAGCCGGGCGGCACGACAGGCGATCTGTGCTCAACTGGAATCGACAAGCCCTGCGGTGTCGATGGCTGAGCCTCGTGCGGCTGCGGCTCAGGTCTGTGCGCTTGACCCTGAGCGCTGCCCGCGTTGTAATACGTGCGTCACGGTGAGAAGCGTTTACCATCCACCGCTCGTTTTTGATCCTGTGAGTCCTGTCGCCGGACG
>JAYTAK010000101.1:0-4988 GCA_043737515.1 Candidatus Kuenenia sp.
TCACGACGTCTGGCTCACGGCACTCGCAACGGGCCCCGGGATTGCTCAGCCATTCTGGCCCACAGCGAAGCCCTATCAGCCAGACTCCCCGGACTTCGAGCCATACACATTAAGCTTCACTGGCCCGACCTGGATCGATATCAACGGCGACGGTAAATACACGTCGCCGCATGATTACGCTCAGCAAATCATCACCGCCGCTGGCAGCAACATACCCCGCATTGTGGACGCCTTGAAGCACGTAGACATCAGCGTCATTCATCAAGCCGCTTCGTTGTTGCGTGTTGCTTCAATTGATCTCGACGAGCTTGAGCACGCCGCAACTGGCAAAGTGCTTAACGGGATCACCGAATATCGCTCTGCACTTCGCAAATCAGAAACACGACGCCAGGACCAGATCGAATAGACCGCTGAAAATTTTTCATCTGCAACCTTTTGACAAATGCTTTCAGACAGTCTTTTCGAGCGAGGAAACTTCGTTATGCGACGTCAGCTTTCCAAAGTTCAGTTCGAAGCGATAGAGAAACTCAGAACCCGGGGTACTGACGATCCTTCAACGGCGGGAATTGCTGCGTGAAGCTGCTGAGAAAGGATCGGCAGACGCGCTGCAATCAGCGATCGGGGAGTAAAAAGGGAGGAGGAGTAAAAAGGGAGGAGGAGTAAAAAGAGGAGGAGTAAAAAGAGGAGGAGTAAAAAGGTTCAGGTCTCTTTGGTTTGAGACCTGACCCTTTTTTGCTTCACTGAGACCTGACCCTTTTTTGCTTCACCTTCTCAATCGTCGAAAACGGTTTCGATACGCTGTGCAATGGTGTCGTAAATTAACTCCCGCTCGTTTTCCTCGCTGAGGCTGAGTGGATCATCTGGCGGGTTTATTGCTTGGAATTGACTTATTGTCTTTTCACGCGTGAAACGGCATGGCTTCAGAATGACGGGAAGGATTAACGTGCCTTTATCTTCCGCCGCCTGCAAGAGCGGCGGAAGTTCGTTGTCAACGATGAAATCGGAGGCGAGAAAGTCAGCGCTTATCAAAAGTATCGCGATACGAGCGTTGTTAAGCGCCTTCTCAATCTCTGTTTTCCATTTGTCGCCCGCAAGAAGGCGTGTGTCTACCCAAGTGTCAATCAGCCCTTTGCGTTCAAGCGGCTTCAAATGGACCATTAGTCGGTCCAGATACTCCTTATCCCGGTGGCTGTAACTGATGAAGATGTGATTTCCCTTGGAACGCGGCTGCTTTTCAGTGAGTCGCGGGATTTGGTCTTCAAAAATTCCAAAAAACTTGATCAAATTGACAAGGTGGTCAGATCCCAGACGTCGTTTTCCGCTCAGGAATATGCTCACCATTGCTTGCGAGAGACCAAGAACAGCTGCGAGTTCCTTTTGTGGTATCTCTTGGTCGGCCATCCGCTTCCGGATTAGTTCGACGAACGCGTCAATGTCGAGATTTTCAATGTTCATGAGACACCGTAAAGTGGATGGCTAACGAATTGCGATCGATGCGCATGGCGATTAGCCCGACGCACAGATCGCGCGGTGAACTTTTCCGCTTCGTGAGTTGTCTGCTACTCTGCAGAATCCATTGGGTTCACTCGGCGGCCACGAGAAGTTTACAGGGTGACTGAGAGCTTGTCACCTAGATTGTGGCCGGTGCGATGAAGCCGGTCGAGTCGAAAGCGATGGTTGTGTGTCGCCGACGCTGGCTCGATCAGCATTCGGCGTGCGAAATTGAGTCGCGGTTTGCCCGAGGAGTGCGAACGGTTCCTGCCGCATTTAGTGGTCTCCGCCACATTTAGTGCTTTCTTTCTCCAACGTTCAGCCCAATGGTAATTCCCACACCGCCTATATTCGTTAAGAGGTATCGATCATGGAAGGCGTCACTGTGCACGCTTCGCTCCCGGATTGTTACCAGCATCGGCGGCAAATCCGGCTATCATGCACCCGTATTATCAGGAACGTCGAGGTTTTCTTGGAACTCATTCGTTCCCGGTGTAAAGTAAACGCGCGTAGACGTTTTGCATTCTGCACATGCCATTTCCTGCGACACTCGACCGTCTGCCTCCGTCTGTGTTGTGTTGTATCCAACAGACTTGTGTGGTGTGGCTTTCTTACACGTTGGGCATTCCATATGCAAAAAACTCATGATTCGCGTCCTATTTGAATGTTGCAGATTGGTCGTTACGATTGATTTTCAGAAGAGGCCGGTTGCGAGCTTAGTCCAGTAGTCCCTTACGTCCCCTTCGCCGTGCTAGAATCGTGCGATGCAGCGAGCGGCCAAGGGGACAATCAGGCCAAATAAAGTTACCAAGTCCTCGCGGACGCAGATCGTCAAAGATCCCCTGAATGCGGCCGAGGAATTTCGCCAGCAGCTGAATGGGAATTCGCGCCGGAATCATGAATTGGCTAAGGAGCGTGAATTGGTCGAGCAGCAAATGCTCGCTTGGTTAGCATCGCTGATGTGGCACGCTGAACTTTGACAACTCACCAATATTTGAAGTCAGCTGCCAAGCATTGCGAGCCCGGCGGATGACACCTCAAGTGTCTGTAGCCCATCGATCAATGACTTCCTCCACCATTTGCCTATACACTTCTCTATCCAAACCAGGACTGTCGTAGATCAAGTCTATAATGAGCAGTGCGAAACTATGTACCAACTGACTCGGAAGCATACCCCTTGCATATTTTTTCATATCGTCTTTAGAAAACGTTCGATGCTTGATTGATAACAGTAAATCTAAGGTCTCGAGACACAATCCAAGCGCATCATTGTGTGCCTTAGATCTGACTTTTGCCGTCAACCTTTCGCGTATTGGGAAACCACAGTGGGGACAGGCGGCAGCTGCATCGGAACAAGATTGTGAACATTCTGGGCAGGAAACTAAGGCCACACGTTTTATCCAAGAAAAACTACACCGAATCACGATGCTTCGAGTAGAAGTAGTCTATCAAATTCAAACGTGACATGCAACAGGGTTGCGAACTGAGAGGCACCGGCGGAAGACACACAAAGCGAGGCACACAAAGGGAGGCACACAAAGGTGTCAATGTGTGCCAGAATAACCCGAGCGGCGGGATGGAACTGGTAGGATCAATGTCTGGGACGAAAAAGGGTCAGGTCTGTTTTATTGAGTGCGAACTCTCCAGTCCTGAGTTTGCAATGGCATTTTTGTAGATTGCGTGAATCAAAGGTCTCGCAGTTCAAGAGGGTAGAACCACAGTCTAATTGGCCCCACTGGCCTCGTGCCAGTGGACCAAGGTTTGGCAACTAAAACGAAAAGAACCGAGGAGGCCGCTCCCCACCTGACCTTGCAGGCTGTCGATTTAATCGAGAATTGCCTTAAGTAATACTACACACACTGGGTGAAGTGTTATATAGTACGACAAATTGGCCCCCAGCTGAATCACGCGAAAATCACAGACGCAGGCAAATGTCGCAGAAATCGGTCAACGGAAGCTACTGGCAGACGCCGCCCGGTGCCAGAAACCAGATCCTCCTCATCCCAACCAGCCTCGAAGAAAGAATCGCCGACGATCATCCCGTCCGGATGGTCGATGAGATTCTCGACACGTTCGACTGGACAGCATGGGAAAATACGTACAATCGCAAACTCGGCCAGCCACCCATCCATCCGAGCGTCCTGTGCAAAGTCCTGCTCTTCGCCATGATTCGCCGCATTCGCAGTTCGCGAAACATTGAATACGAAATCGCACACTCGGTGGATTTCATGTGGCTGGTCTCGGGCCGCACTATCGACCACAGCACCATCAGCGACTTCCGCCGCAAGTATAAAAAGGAGCTCAAGGACATCCATCGCCAAATGATTCGCTACGCCATCAACATGGGCGTCGCGAAGCTGTCGGAACTGTGCATCGACGGCACGCGAGTTCGAGCCAACGCCAGCCGCCACAAAACATGGACGGCAGAACGCGTCGAAAAGCTGTTGAAGGAACTCGACGTCCAGATCGAAACGGCGATGGCCGAACTGGAAACCAACGACAGCATCGACGAGCTGTTCGACGATGGCACAAGTTCCGACAAGCTGCCACCGGAACTCGCCGACCTCACGACTCGGCGAACAAAGATGAGCGAAGTGCTCGAGCAACTTCGCGACATGGACGCCAGACGCAAAGCTGAGGGAATCGATCCGAAGAAGAACCCGGCTCAACTGCCGAAAAGCGACCTTGACGCCCGCATTCTTCCGAACAAAGAAGGCGGTTACGCTCCGAATTTCACACCGCTGGTCGTCAACGAAATGGCGAATGGATTCATTGTCGAATCAGAGGTATTGGTTGGTAACGTCGAGCATCTGAACGTGATCACGACCGTCGATACCATCCGCGAAACATACGCTTTTGACGTAAACACGCTGATGGCCGATTCCGCGTTCGCGACCGGGCCCAACATCGCGGGACTGGAAGAACGCGGCATCGAATTTCTGTCGCCGCTGGCGGAGGTGAAGTGCGAGAACAATCCAGCTCTGCGCGACGATCCAAAGGTGCCGGTGGCGGCTGAAGATCTCCAGCGATTGCCCATCAATCCGCAGACAAAAAAGTTCGACAAGTCGGCGTTTGTGTACGACGCTGATGCCGATTGCTTTCACTGTCCGGCTGGCAGAACGCTGTCTCGCGCAGGCCAGGAGACTCGTCAAACAGCGAGTGGCCCGGTGCTGCATGTCATCTACTTCGGCGATGAATGCGCCGGCTGCGACCTGGCCCCACAGTGTCGCAAAACTCCGGACGCGAAGAACGGTCGCAAGGTGACTCGCGACGAACACGAAGAAGCTCGCACACGCCACCGCGATCACATGCACAAGCCGGAATCGACCGACCGCTACAAACAACGGCAGCACTTCGGTGAGATGCCGTTTGCGGTGATGAAAGTCTGCTTCGACATGCGTCGCTTCCTGCTGCGTGGTCTGGAGGGCGTCCAGGCGGAGTGGCAATGGTGCTGCACGGCATTCAATTTGAAGAAACTCATGACTCTGATGGCCGCA
>JAYTAK010000102.1:0-4986 GCA_043737515.1 Candidatus Kuenenia sp.
ACTATCGTTCAGCGGTGACGGTGCCCGCCTCGCGGCGGCGGTGGGCGGGAAGCGCGATGGCAACGGCCCCGTGCAACCGGTGGTGAAGTTCTGGGACTCCCAAACCGGTGACGAATTGGCCGCAAACCCCCTCCCAAGCCAGCGAATTTCCAGTGTGACGATCAGCGGCGATGGTTCGCGGATCGCCTTCGCCAGCCATTCTGCCGCGACCGAAGAGGTCGCCTCCGGTGAAGCGATCAAGATCCTGGAAGTGGCTTCGCCGGACAAAGCCGTCACGATTCCCATCGAGGGAATGGCCTCCTTCCGATTCAGTCCGGACGGACAGCGGTTGTTCGTTTCGGGCACTACAAATATGTCCCCTCGCACCGCCCAGGAAAGCGGAGGAGGCATATTTGACACCTCCACGGGGCAGCGGTTGTTTTCGTTTCCGCATCCCGAACCTTGGTTTATCGCCCGGTTCAGCCCCGATGGCCAATGGCTGGCCGTCAACTCTCAAAGTCGCCCGCGTTCGGTGAAGCTGTATCGCACCACAGGGGACCGCGCGCCGTTGGAATTCCAGGGACACACCTACCGATTGTCCGCCCTGAGCTTTAGCCCTGATAGCCAGCGACTCTTCTCCATCGCAGGTGATTTGCTCATCAAAACCTGGGATGTGTCCGCCATTCGACCTGAACCAGCGCGGCCAGCGTCGGCGACAATCCTGTCCCGCCTGTTGACAGTTGTTTCCAGCGACGGCAAACAGATCGCGACCGCACCGAGTGTACCACTCACCCCCAATGCGCTCGCACCTGATACCAGAAAGAACGTGATCACCGTGCGCGATGAGGCGGGGAATGTGCTGCACCAGACCGCCGAACTAATCGGCCCGGTGAGGTGGCTGACGTTCAGTCCCGATGGTCGCCGTCTGGCGGCGTGTGTCCTGGCTCAGGACGGCGACTTGCTGAGTGCCGCTCAAGTCTGTGTTTGGGACACGGCTTCGGGTACCGAGCAAGTCACGCTGCGCCTCCCGGCGTACGAGGAGCGCTACTTGGAATCACCCACTTCCCAATTCCGAGTCCGTCGCGATGTGTCGAGGGGTGCGTTCAGTCCGGATGGTCGCCGGCTGACCGCGATGATTGTTCTTGGTTCCGGCACGGCGCGGACGAGCGCCGTCAAGACTTGGGAGATCGACTCGCGGCGCGAGGTTTGGGAGGGCGAGAAAGTGGCCTCTCTGCTGACCGACCTGAAGTTCAGTCCCGACGGGGGACGAATTGTCGGCGTCCCCGACTACTCCGCCAGACTCACGGTTTGGGACGCCGGGGGCGGGCGGATACTTTGGAAGGCGCGCACCAACAATCAAGTCAATGCGGTCGGTTTCAGTTCTGACGGCCAACAGATTTTCGGACGTGTTGGAACTCTCGGAGAGATTCAACTTTGGGACGCCGACTCGGGCCGAGAGTTGCAGACCATTCGCGATCCCGAATTGAGATCTGGATCTTCTAACTTCACCATCATCGCGCTCAGTCCCAATGGGCGGTGGCTGGCGGCGGGAAATCGCTATGCCAGTTCCACGATCAGAGTTTGGGACGTGAACCGACCAGAACGGGAGTTATTCACACTCACGGGACATGGCTCGAATGTTGAAGCGATCGCGTTCAGCCCCGACAGCCGCCGGATTGCGACCTGCACGCGGTCGGGATTTTTGGCGGGCGAAACCGGCGGAGAAACCAAACTTTGGGACACCGAAACCGGGCAAGAACTGCTGACGCTTCCCGGTGCCGCGCGGAATATCGTGTTCAGCGCCAACGGGACAGGCCTGATCGCCGAGTCGGGCGACATCTTCAGCGGTGACATTCGTGTCCGACGGTGGGATGCCAGCCGGCTGCCGCCGCAGGTCGAGGCCGAGCAAATAGTCGAGGCGTTCTCCATCCGACGCGGCGCTGAGCCACTGCCGCTGATGTCTGAGATTCTCGCACGGATCGACGCAGACCAGAGCCTGCCGGACGAGACCCGCGCGGCAACGTTGGCGCTCGTCAAGGGGTTGCGTCGCGAACAGGAACTGAATGCGGTGGCATGGACGATTGCTGCCTTGCCGGACCAGCCGCAGGGGAAATACGAACGGGCTCTGCGCTACTTGGAAGAAGCCTGCGCGGCCGATCCCGACAATCGAGAGTCATGGAGTACGCGCGGCCTCGCCCATTACCGCCTGGGCCAATCGACCGAGGCACTGGTTGCCCTCACCCGCAGTCAGGAACTGCACGCCGCGAAAAAGCTCGCTCTGCCTGCCGAGGATCTGACGATCCTCGCGATGACGCAGCACCAACTTGGCAAGAGTGACGAAGCCCACACGACGTTCGAGCAGGTCCGGGCTGCCGCCAGCCGCAACGAGACGACATGGCAAAAACTGCTGGCGGAAGCGGAAACGCTGGTTGGCGTCCCCAAGGCTGCTGACGACCCCACGCGGTGGATCGGAAAAGCGTTCATGCCGCGATGGAGTGCCCAAATAGAGAACGCCAATGGTGACGTTGGCTCTCCGAGTCTCCCTTACACCATCAGCAGTGTTGAGGGCGATCGGCTCTGGTTCGGAAAAAACGCGATTGCTCGATCGCAGGTCCTTCCGCTCGAAGATGCCAGCCCCTATTACACCGGGCTCTTGGAATACAATCCCCAGAGCGTCTTTGCTCATAATCACCTGGGAATTGCGTCGCGAGCCACAGGCAAGTACGACGAGGCAATCGAGCACTATTCGGCGGCGATTCGGTTGGATCCATTGCAATCTGCTTACCACCATAATCGTGGACTCGTCTGGCACGCGGACAATCGCGATTATGACAAAGCGTTAGCCGATTTCGATGAGGCCTTGCGACTGAGTCCCAGCAGCGCCGAATTCCATGTGTCGCGAGGAATTCTGCGACAGGATCAGGGACATCCAGACGACGCACTCAAGAGCTTCGACGAAGCGATCCGCTTGCAGCCCGATCTCGGCTGGGCGTACTCCCACCGTGCCCGCATCTGGTCCGCCAGAGGGGACAGAGTCAAAATGCAGAACGATCTTGACGACGCAATCCGCTATAGTCCCGATGATCCCAGTACGCTTGGCGCACGGGCCTGGCTGATGGCAACATCGCCGAACGCAGAACACCGCGACGGTAAACAAGCAGTGGTAGAAGCGACACGGGCGTGCGAGAAAGTAGCCGCAGTGGCGGATATCTACAGGTTCCATGAAATTCTTGCCGCCGCCTTTGCGGAAATCGGCGACTTTGAGCAAGCAATCAAGTATCAGGAAAAAGGACTCGCTCTCGCACCACACGCTTGGCGTACGGACCTTGAATCGCGTCTCAAGCTGTACCTGGAGCGTCAGCCGTACCGCGATTTGCAAGGAACCTCCGCTGACACCGACCGGGCATTACCACCAACCGACCCCGCAGTAAAATGAAGTCATGAGCCCCCGCGCTGGCCCCACCCGGCTTCACGCCGGGTCAGCCTGGGTTTGGAAACTAACACCGGAAACCAACACGGTGCTTCGTCCCCGCCCGGCTTCATGCCGGGGGGACGAGGGTTTGGAAACTCTCGCGGCCAGTTGCTCAAACCGGGGCTCTACCGGCGCAAAGAACAATGGCGTGGACTTAAGCAAGTTCTCGCCACGATGGGACTTGTCCCCGTCGAGCGATGATCATCACCAGAAACGGATTCGCGGATCCTTTCCCGCCACTGCCGGAGCTTGCCTCCGGAGGGCGATGATCAATGGAAGGACGGCTCCATGCGGGCAAGCCGCGATGGTGGCCAGCAGTCATCTCGTCTCTTGATCTGGTTGTGAACACAGCTCGACGGGGACAAGCCCACGTCGTGGCTCAATCTCGCTCCAGTCTTAAGTCCGCGCCATGTGTGATCAGATCAAAATATACTTCGCGCGACCAGAAATGTTTCCGGCGAGCGGAGCGGCGTGAGCCCAATGGCACTCGATTTCTTCTATCAGCCGGTACGCGTTAGCGTCCGGTTCACCCGGAATTACTTGGAAAACCGGGTGCTAACGCACGGCGGCTGATATGAGTTGCGATTAAATCGAGTGCCACTGGGAGTGAGCCCTCCGGCACTGAGTCTTGTACCGGCAAGCTGACGCATGCCGCTCGCCAATTCTGTCCGGAACAATCCGCGACGCAGCTCAGCGGTTGAACTTCTTCTGCAGAAACATCGTTGTTTCTTAGAAGAACGGGAACAGCTTTCGGATTTCATCTTCAGTCGGCTGGTGGCCGAACTCGCAGATTTCAAAGGCTTCGGCATACTTGACCTGCTTGCCACGTTCGTCTCCGTACCACTTCAACAACGCGCTGCGATATTGATTCGCTTCGGAAGTTTGACGTGAGTCCCAGCGTTCCCGAAGCCACGCGCGGCGGAGTTCGGGCTGTGACGCGGGTGGTGCCTCTGCGGTTTTTTCTTCGGACCCGAGAGCGCCACCTTCGAATGTCTGCGATTCGAGGGCCAGCAGTGCGTCCACCTTCTTCTCAAATACGTCATCCAGACTGACAGCGATATCAGCCACGAATGGATAGGGCTTCTTAAATCGGTCGCTGGAGTACAGAAAGACAGGATTCTTCGCGAGTGGCGGCGTGTCCGGGCAAAAGAACGGCACCGCAACCATGTAGGCTGCATCCTGCACCAGGACTCCGACATAACGGTGATCCGGGTGATAATCCCATGGGCGGTGAGCGATCACGATGTCGGCATTCCATTCCCGGATGAGACGCACGATCGTCTGACGATTTTCCAGAGTCGGCAGCAGTTCACCGTCATGAATATCCAGAACCTGCGATGCGACTCCCAGCCGCTTTGCCACTTCAGCCGATTCCGCTGTCCTGCGCTTTGCGAGGGGACCGCCGGCCATTTGCCAATGCCCGATGTCGCCATTCGTCACGGAGACCAGTTTGACATGATGGCCCTGAGCGGCCCAGAGCGCCGCCGTGCCGCCACTCTTGTATTCCGCGTCGTCGGGATGAGCGCCGAAGCAAA
>JAYTAK010000103.1:0-4985 GCA_043737515.1 Candidatus Kuenenia sp.
AGACTCACGCTATTAGCTTTTCCCCCCGTAACAACCCTATGCCTTTAACAAACCCAGTAATTTTCAACATTTCCGGGCGCATGGCGCGGATCGCACCCCACGGGGCAGAAAGGCAGTAGGTCAGGAATTTGTAATCTAGCTTCGCTGCTGGGCGGATGATGCAAACATGCTGGTTCACGTTCCCCTCGCCAAAGCCGTCTGGCACGAAGGCGCAACGACCGATGTGCATGGTGAAGTGATCAGGGATATTTTGTCGTAGGGCGAGCGGCACCTGCTGTAGCATAAGTCGTATAGGTCGTATAGGACCTATGACTTTCGCAAATCGCATCACTTTGACCCCGGCAACTTTTCCAGCCGCGCGATAAACAACTGCAGGTCTCTTGGCAGCGGCACGGAGAATTTAAGGTTTTCGGCGGTGCGGGGATGCACAAACCCCAGGTCTGCAGCGTGAAGCGCCAGCCGCGGCGCGCGACTGTTGTCGGCGATCGGCGGTTCTCCGAACGGCCCGCGATATTTGACGTCGCCACAGATCGGATGACACAGTTCCGCCAGATGAATGCGGATCTGATTGGTACGCCCCGTCTCCAGTTGGCATTCAAGTTCCGCATAGTCGCCGATCGTGCGGAGTGGTTTTACGTGAGTGACGGCCCGCTTGCCGTGTATTCCGTCAGCACAACTGCCGCGTACCCCGTCGCCGCGATCACGAACAAAGGTCGTTGAGATCGTCTGTGCTTCAAGCTGACCGGGAACAATGCAGAGATACCGGCGGAATGAAGTGTGCGTGGCAAATTGTTCGATGAGATGGACCTGCGCGGATTCTGTGCGGGCGAAGGCCAGCGCGCCGCTGGTTTCGCGATCAATCCGGTGAACCGGCAGCAGATCAATCGTGCTGCCGTCGCGGCGGTTTTCACGGCGTGCGATCAGGCGCGCGAGGCACTCTTCGAGCGATGGCTGCAGGTCGCGGCGTTCCTGTCGCCACTTTACATCCCCCGGATGGCGCAGGGACAACATTCCTGCGGGTTTGTTGACGACGACCACCTGACTGTCCAGATGCAGAATCTGCACATCCTCATCGCGCGGTGGCGGCGGCAACGGCTGAGTGCGGACTTCGATTACATCGTCGGCTACGACACGTCGGCCTTCATCGACACACAGAATGCCGTTGACGGTGATGCGACGACCGGCCAAATGTTTCCGCGCCGCAGACCATGTGAGATCCGTCGCCAGTTTGCGGAGCGCACCCAACACCGCCCCTGCGGTTTCGGTCGTGACAATGTATTGTTGTGGTGTCATTGATGCCGGTAACTCTGCATGGCGTCTAAGTGGCTGTCCGAAAAGGGGTCTGACCCTCTCCGGCAAGACGAAAAGAGCAGCACAATTGACTTGCCTCCAAAGGGTCAGACCCCTTTTCGGACAGGCGTCTAAGTGGTCGTATGAATTTCTGTACGCGGCAGCGGATGAGATGCGTGGACCAGTTTCCGCTGCGGTGGCCAGCCGGAACGCAGAATGAGCACAACGACGCATCGTCCCTCCAGCGAATAGCTGTCTTTATGCGATAACGGCTCCGACGGGGCGTTTGGAAGGCTGGTGTCGATGTAGGGAATCCAGCGTTGGGATGGTTTGTGGCGAGGGAGTTGAAACGCCACGCGTCCCGGCTGTGAATTGAGTAACACCAACAGTGTGTCACCGACAATGGGCTGGCCGCGTTCGTCCACTTCGTCAATCGATTCGCCGTTCAGACGCATCCCCAGCGCTCGAAGTTCGCCGCTGTGCCAATGATGATCGGCGATTTCTTCGCCGTCCTGAGTCAGCCATGCCACGTCTTTGACGCCCGCGCCGCGAATCCTACGGCCCAGAAAGAATTTGCGGCGTTTAAGAACCGGCTGCGCGTGCCACAGCGCTGTCATCTGCTTTGCAAACTCCAGAAACTGTTTCTGTTCCTCATGCAGGTCCCAGTTGAGCCAACTGATCTCATTGTCCTGACAATACGGATTGTTATTGCCTTGCTGCGTCTGCTCGATCTCATCGCCACTGCGAAGCATGGGCACACCCTGCGAGAGGAACAGAGTGGCGAGCAGGTTCTTGCGCTGCTTCAGTCGCAGGCTCTGGATTTCCGGATCTGTGGTTTCGCCTTCGATCCCACAGTTCCAGTTGTTGTTGTGGTTGTCGCCGTCACGATTTTCTTCAAGGTTGGCGAGGTTCAGCTTGTGGTGATAAGTCACCAGATCCCGCAGGCAGAATCCGTCGTGAGCCGTGACAAAGTTGATGCTGGCGTACGGCTTTCGTCCGTTATGCTGATACAGATCGCTGCTGCCGGTCAGTCGTGTGGCGACTTCGGAGATCAGTCCGCCATCGCCCGCCCAGAAGCGCCGAATCGTGTCGCGATAGCGTCCGTTCCATTCCGACCACAGGTGCGGGAAATTGCCGACCTGATAGCCGCCGCTGCCCAGGTCCCAGGGTTCCGCGATCAGTTTGACCTGCGACAGCACGGGATCCTGCAGAATGATGTCAAAGAAGGCGCTCAGCTTATCGACGTCGTGCAGTTCGCGCGCCAGCGCGCTGGCCAGATCGAAGCGGAAACCATCGACATGCATTTCCTGAACCCAGTACCTCAGGCTGTCCATGATCAACTGCAGGACGCGCGGCGTCTGCATGTTGAGCGTATTACCGCAGCCTGTAAAGTCCTGATAGTATCGCCGATTGTTCGGCATTAGTCGGTAATAAGACGCATTGTCGATGCCACGCAGAGACAACGTCGGGCCACGTTCGTTGCCTTCACCCGTGTGGTTGTAGACTACGTCGAGGATGACTTCAATCCCGGCTTCGTGCAGCCGCTTCACCATGTTCTTGAACTCGTTAATCACTTCATCAGGACGACTTGCCGATGAATAACGTGCTTCCGGTGCAAAAAACGACAGCGTATTGTAGCCCCAGTAGTTGCACAGCCCATACATGACAAGGTGACGATCATCGACATGAGAATGCACGGGCATCAGTTCTACGGCGGTGACACCCAGTTCCTTCAGATGATCAATCGCCGCGCGGGATGCAAGCCCGGAGTAGGTTCCACGGACCGGTTCGGGCACATGCGGATTTAACTTTGTGAAACCTTTGACGTGCATCTCATAGATCAGCGTCTTATGCCACGGCGTGCGAGGATGAGCATCATCGCCCCAGCGAAACTGAGAATCCACCACGATACCCAGCGGCGCGCACCAGGCGTTGTCGCGCTGATCGATTTGCAGGTCTTCTGCCTCATGCCCGACCTCGTGACCGAACATGGCATCGGACCAGCCGATCCCGCGACCAATCGCCTTCGAGTATGGATCCAGCAGAACTTTGTTCGGGTTGAAGCGATGACCAGCGAGAGGATCGAACGGACCATGCACGCGGTAGCCATACAGTTGACCCGGTCGAACGTCTGGCATGTAAACGTGCCAGACACGATCCGTCTGTTCCTTCAGCAGAACTTTGCAGGATTCCTGTCGGTCATCGACGCTGTCAAACAGGCATAACTCCACGCTCGTGGCATGCTCTGAAAACAGGGCAAAATTGACTCCACCACCGTCCCACGAGGCTCCCAGCGGATTTGATCGTCCAGGCCAAACTCTCGGTTGCATCGCGCTCATCACCTGAAACATCCTGAAATACATGGAAGCGGAGTATGCCGAAACCAGCCACGTTTGGACATCTTCGGCAAGCTGGAGCGGGTCTGTGTATTGATTTTGCGCAACACTGCACATACGATCAGATGCGGGAGTCTATGCATTGGTGGCCTTTACGGCTGTAAGGACTTTAACGATCGCCAGGGTTTGGCAGTGGACGATTGCAGTCGGGAAGGCCAGACCGTGAACAGATGCAACGCTCCAATCCGCCGATATGACTTTGCAGAAGAACGGGATTCATTGCGCGATGATCCCGCGCGCCGGGAAAGTGTTTGCGGAAATGGGGAGACGAGGTCGAGTTTGTGTTTGACTCTGTTTTTCCGAAACAGTCAGATACTGTCAAACAGGTCGCCCGGTTCGAAGATGAATTTGGTTCAGGGCTTTCCGTTTTACGTTTCGTGTAAGTGGATTCCATGAAAAGCCTTATATTCAAAGTATCAACTGTGTTTGTTACGGTGGTTTCCGTAGCACTCATGGGAGCAGCGTTGTCCGTGTACTTTGTGCATCCGGACGCCACGTCGGAGATCAACACTCCGGCGATGCTGAACTATTCATTCGAACAAACAACAGGCGAGAATCCCACATGGACGGTGAATCGTCGGTTTTCAATTGATCCCGCCGCGCCGGGCGAACGCGGGCTGGTAGGATCTTACAAGACGGCTTATGAAGCGATTACGAAGGCTCATGAAGATCTGGCATCCCAAAGAGGCGATCAGAAGAATGATAAAGTCGCGGCGAAGGTTATCGTCGATCAGCAGTTGAAATTGTTTGATGCGTCGCAGGCACAAGACGTTGTAGCAATCAACAATCGTGTGGCGATGCTGAAGCTGGGCGCGGAGCAGTGGCAGACCGCCGTGCAGGCCCGCTCAGATGAAGCTCAGGCGATCTCCGTGAAGACCCTGGAAGTGCGAGAAGAAACAGACAAGCGTCGGACGGACGTATTGCGGCTGCGACATGAACTGGAAGAAGCGCGGACGGACCTGTATCGGCTCAATGAAATTCTGCGGAGCAATACCGATCAACTGCTTCGTCTTGAACTGGAAAATCAGGCACTGGAACAGCGCCGGCAACAACTGCAGCAATAGTCGAGAAATCACGCGGAACAGATGGTCGGCAGGATGTCTCCTGTCAACTGATGGGTGACAAGTTTTCGGGTCACGATCGTTTTACTTTTTTAGTATCTCACCTGAGCGGGTTCGCACGTTGAACCTGAGAATTGTCGGAGCAGCACGATGAATAATATCGTCAGTAAAATTCTGATCGTGGCCAATCTGGTTTTCAGTCTGTGCTTCATGTGCTTTGCCGGCGCGGTGTTTACGT
>JAYTAK010000104.1:0-4985 GCA_043737515.1 Candidatus Kuenenia sp.
TGGCTGGCGGCGGCGTGCAGGGCGGAGCGGTCTACGGTGCGTCGGACAAGTACGGCGCTGTGCCGGATCGCGATCCCGTCACCACCGGCGATCTCGCCGCCACGATGTACCATGCGCTGGGAATTGATCACACGCTTGAAGTCCACGACAACCTCAACCGCCCGCTGCCGATCGCCAAAGGTCGGCCCGTGACGGAAATCTTCGCGTAATGACGTGAAGCCAGTTCGCACCGAGTCATCGTCGCGGTCATTTTCTTTCCTGGTCTCCCAAGGAAAACCACCCGGAGCACAAAGGTCGCGACGGTCGCGAAGGTTGGGTAACGGCGTTTCATGATCGGTTGCTGGTGGGGTTTGTTCCAACCCCTTACGATTGATATTCTTCAGCGATCTGCTCAGCCGACTCATGTAGGCCGACTTCGCCGAAGTCGGGCCAGCAGATTTCAGCGAAATCTGTCTACTCGTTTCGGTTGCGGGCAAAGCCCGCGCCAAGCTTTATGATGCACTGCAAGTTACGGACTCCAGAAACCCATGCCGACCCACATGGCTCCTCACGCCGACTCGTCTGACCGTTCGCAGTTTTTCCGCCGCCTGGAAAACCTTGCTTCGCAGTCCGCAAGCACTTCGCTGAAGAACCTTGCCAATGCTACGAAACGCCTCCTGGAAAACGCCACAGCGATCAGTCAGCAGATTGTGCGCTACCTGCCACAGTTCACGCTGCACAACGAGACGCACCTGTGGAACGTCCTCAGCTTCATGGAAGAACTCGCGGGCGGCGAAAAGGGCATTCAGAAGCTCGACGCGGGCGACTGTGCCATGGCGATCTGGGCGGCGTTCATTCACGACCTGGGAATGGTCCTGGAAGCGGGAGAACTGGCCGCTCTGGACGTTGCCGACAACTACGACCAATTCAAATCCGACGGCGACGGCAACGGTCCCGTCGTGCCGAATCAGAAGCCGTCGGACGAACGAGCGGAAGCCTGGCGTGCTTATCGCGATGGTCACGAACACTGGGCCGCGATTCGTAAAGCTCCGGATGAACCTCGAAATCGCATGCGGCTCGGGATTATTCGTGCCGCCTTCATCCGCGACTCACACGCCAGGGATGATGCACATTCAGCACAATGTCGCATTGCTGAGTGGCTGGCCTTCCTGACAAAAGGCGACCGTCTGCTCGCACAGGCTCTGGAAGATTATTCTGTCGCCGATCGAATCGTGCGGGTGGCGGTGAGCCACAATCAGGACATCAACTGGCTGCCTCGGCAGCTCACGGGGCTGGGAATCGACAAGCCACATGCGGAGTCACAAGGAGCGGAGCTTGGGATCATCCACTGGACCTGGATCGGCTGGCTATTGCGACTGGCGGACGTATTCGACTGCGACACGTCACGAACGCCACGCATTCTGTTCAACCACGCCGGGATCACCGATCCACGCAGCAAGACTGAGTGGCAGAAGCATCTGGCGATCCGCGAGGCACCTCTCTGGAACGCCGGCACAGATCAGCAAACCCTCCTTTACACGTGCCAGAAGTGCCCGAGTCCGGTCGTCGAAAAGGCCATCCATCAGATCATCGGCTGGATGAACGACGAGATTGACAAAGTCCGCGCTGCACGCCTCGCCACAGCCGACCATGAGTCATTGCCAGAACTGAACCTCCCGTCGCAGGCTCGAGTCGATATCAAGCAGCGTGAAGGCGGATATCTTTATCACGACATGGAGTTCCGCCTGGATCGCGACGCCGTGGTCGAATTGCTGATGGGTGAGAGTCTCTACGGCGGTCCGGAGCTGGCTTTGCGTGAACTGGTTCAGAACGCGCTGGATGCCGTGCATCTGCGAGACCAGCGTAATCGTCTGGCCGTGAAACTCAACGCCGCAGGTGGCAAGGAAAAACCACGCCAGCCGCATCAGTCGTGGGATGGACAAACGGCCGAGGTAAACGTCACCTGGGGGCAAGAGACGGACGGTCCGCGAAAGGGCCACCACTTCGTCCGAGTCCAGGACTCCGGTGTTGGGATGACGGTCGGAACGATGCGTCGCTTTCTGACGCAGATCGGCAAGAGTTACTACAAGTCCGACGACTTCCGGGCCGAGCAGGAATTGATGCGTCGCAACGGGATTCTCTGCACGGCGATCTCGCAGTTCGGCATTGGCTTTCTGTCGGTCTTCATGCTGGCCGATGAGGTCACGATTTACACTCGACCCGTCGGCGTCACAAACGAGCAGCCGCCCGCCGACGCGGCTCTGCAGGAGACTGCTCGCTTCCCGTTTCGTGCCGAGATCCACGGCCCCCACGGTTTGCTGGCCTTCTATCCGGATGGCAAAGCAAAGCTGCCCGGCACCGAGGTGACGATCTGGT
This sequence comes from Candidatus Kuenenia sp., assembly GCA_043737515.1. GTDB lineage: Bacteria > Planctomycetota > Planctomycetia > Planctomycetales > Planctomycetaceae > SXXK01. The sequence continues at coordinate 2,356 of JAYTAK010000104.1, forward strand.
TGAAGGACGACTTTGTCCTGTCGGACTGGGACCGGGATGTCCTGATCGCCCGCCTGCGTAACGAATTTTACGAACGAAAACTTCCCTCCGAGACCAAAGCAGTGCTCGAACAGCGGCAGAAAGAAGTTTCCGCTCCGAAGCAACTCCTGGATCCGGGATTCGAGATCAGCCGCTTCATTGTTTGGCCGCTCTATCCGGTGAAGCTGGCGCTAGCCACACAAACCAATCCGCTTGTCCTTGATGACTCATTCCACCATCGCGAACTGGTCCCGCTGGATCGCAAGGCTTTGAAGGCCAAAGCCGACGAGTGGGAACACACGATCCCCGAAATCGCCGACACCGACTGGCAAGTCTGCGACTGGACCGACCAGTGGTCAGCACCAGGCGGGATCGAGGGCACCGGGAGCCGCATCCGGCTGATCGGTCCCCATCCGGAGTCAAATTCTGGTTCCTTCACACCCGCCGAATGGACGGCCTTGTCGGAATATCTCCCTTCGGGCCAGCCACGACTCCTGTTGGGCAGTTTCGCCGAACCGCAATTGCCGAAACCAATGACCCGTTATCAGTGCCTCGTGAATGGGGTTCGCATCGTCCCCGGCTTTGTCCCACGCAATTCCGAACGGGATTGCAAATTGCCGAGCGTGATCCAGCATTTGCCGGTGCTGCCCGGTGCGGGAGGCTGGGTGTGGCTCGATCTGCGCGGGGCGGGCATGCCGCGTCTGCGGGCCGATCGATCAGCCCCGATCACGCCACAACCTGAGCCACCTGACTGGAATGGGCTGATGCAACGCTGGAATGCTGCACGACCACCGTTCGCGCCAGCATGGCTGATGAGCCAAACGCTTTGTTCGCAGCATCTACGCCCAGCTCCGAGGACAGTATCGAACGAGATTCTTATCGGAGTCGATTTGATCAAACCTCGCCTCGTTGGAGCGATCCTGTTAATCGAGACCGCCATTCTCAGAAGTGTTCATTTCGCTATGCCGGACGACCAGAGCATGCATGTGGCCCGAAAGCTCGCCCTCGCACGCTGCCTCGGCCTCGACATGGACCGCTTTCCCGGCCTCGAACGGGCCCTCCGTCGCGCCCTCGTCCTCCATCGCGCCCTCGACCGCGACCGCGAGCTTGACTTTGACCGCGACCTTGACTTTGACCGCGGCCTCGCCCTGGCCCTGGCCCTGGCCTTCGACCTCGCACTCGCACTCGACCGCGACCTCGCCGTCGCACTCGAGTACGACCTCGACTTGGCCCTCGCCCGCGATCTCGGCCGCGACCTTGCCCTCAAGCTGAGTGAAACCGATTGGCGATGCATGCTTCTGGCTGCCGGAATTCATGCTCATCTTGCGTCTGAGGCAATTGGCGCGCAGTTGGAAGACAGTCTTCCGGCGACCGGGCTGGCTAGTGTCGTCGGGTCGCTGGATGGCTTAATGCTCACGAGTCCGGTGCGTGTGGCGGGATCGCTGCATGTGAGCAAACTTCCCGACTGGCTTGACGCCTATGATCTGACGTTTCCTTATACGGCGATTCCGCTGGCCGCGTTGCGAGACCGCTTTCCCAAGTGGACCAGCGAACGGAGCTTCCGGCTGCGCTGCATGCAGTCATTTCTGTTTGGTCGGGAGCCGGATAAAAGTTGGCGCGGTCAGCTGGAGGAAGATCGCCCGTTTGATTCGCTGCTGCTGTTTCTGCCAAATCCCAGTCACTGGCAATGGCGGTTCGCGGACCATTCCCGTGACGACTGGGCTCAAGGCTCGGCATCCGCACTGTGGAATCTGAAGACAGGGAAAGTCCTCTACGCCGACGGCATCCACACCACTGCCTCAATTCAGAAAAAGGGCATCGGCAAACCACTCGACGACTGGCTCAAGGGATAGTCCGCCGCGAGCCACGAACGTCCCCATTCGCTCGCCGCAACCGGAGTTGCTCTCACAGGCGGCCCGTCGAATATCGGGCACGACCATACTCGGGGCAGGTCTCACCATTGGTCGTCCCTTCTGCTCCAGACCCTGCGATCATCGCCGCAGCGACAACAAAAAAAGGGTTCCCGATGAATCGGGAACCCTTTCTTTTTTCAATGTGAGCGCTGGGACTCGAACCAGGACCTACGGATTAAAAGTCCAGCAAGAGCGCTCGAACGAAGTTCGATCAGGGTGCAAACACTGATTTTTGTATGGTCGCAGAAAACCACGCTGGGCAAATGGATGGCGTTTCTAAGCCGCCTGAGTTGGTAGTAGATGAATTCAAATCAACGGCACGGTCACGATTCAGTGGCGGCAGATTTTTGAGATGCGACTCTGTGTCTCCCGAACTGTTCCGGTTTCGGATGTTGCATCCCACAACAACACCAGATACAATCACCAGCGTCACGGGGGTGAAACAACAAAAGGTCGATGGATGCCGTTTTATATTTTCCACTGGACGGACGAAGCCATCCGGCACATCGCGGAACACGGAATCACCCAGGACGAATTCGAGGAAGTAACAATGGATGCCATCTCCATTGAGGCCAGTCGCAAATCAGGACTACCAATTGTGAAGGGAACCACGTCATCCGGGAAACGCCTGGCCTGCGTGTTTGAGTGGATCGAACACGATTTGGAAGTTCTTCCGGTGACGGCATACGAAATTTGAAA
>JAYTAK010000105.1:0-11497 GCA_043737515.1 Candidatus Kuenenia sp.
AAATGGATCAATCTCCGTTTCGCCAAATCAAAGACTTCAGTCGCTTATGGTCCGATGCACATACGGCAATGGACTTGAGATTGCCGCTTCGACGGAAGCGTGACCAATCAGACGGGCAGTTCCTGCCGAATTCCTCCGCCTCGTGCCGCAGTTTTATGCTGGCGACAGATCTGAATCGTGCTGACGCAGCGGTTGACAGTGAAGTCGTCCGCTGGGAAATAGCCTTGACGTTACCCACATCTTTTGTGGTAAAAGGCAGCGTTTGCTTCGTAGCCACCGTCGCCAGACGGTGGGCTCCCCTTATCCGGCACGGCGATGTTGTTCGCTCTGCCGAACTCCCCACGCTCTGGCGAGCGTGGCTACAGGAAATGTGGGTAACGTCAAGGGAAATAGCCAGTGGGCTCTCTATCATGGCAGCTCTCACTGGATGAATCTTCACTGTTGCGTCATCGAGTCCTTCAACATGAATCACCGGCTGATCATTATTTTGATCTTCATCATGTCGCTCAACGTGGCGGCGGATGAGCGGATCTCGCTGGAGTATGCTCCGGGGCCGGTGGCGAATCCGTTGAAGGGGTTGGTGCCGTATGCGAGTGACTCGAATGTGCATTTTCCGCATTCAATGGAGTTCAACTACATCGGTCTTGCCGACCTGATGCAGGGGTATGAAGATTTCGATTGGCAGCCGCTGGAGGATCTGCTGGATGAGATCGCCGGGCGTGGCCATCAGGCGGTGTTTCGGATTTATCTGGAGTATCCGGCGAAGACCAATGTCATTCCGAAGTTTCTGATCGATGATGGTCTCAAGGTTCATCAGTATCTCAACACGAATACTCAGCCGTTTCCGCCGGCCAGGGTGGAGACGCCGGACTATGAAGATAAAAACCTTCGCAGGGCTCTGATGAATTTTATTGCGGCGTTCGGCACGAAGTATGATGGAGACCCGCGCATTGGTTTCATTACGGCCGGGCTGCTGGGAACGTGGGGCGAATGGCATACGTATCCGAAGGAAGAACTCTTCGCGTCAAAAACCGTGCAGGCCGAAGTGATGGATGCCTATGCCGCGGCATTCAAGGTGACTCCCGTTCTGCTCCGCTATCCGGCCGGCGAAGACACCTGGGGCAAGGCGTCGAATGCCAATCGGCCCTTCGGCTATCACGACGATTCCTTCGCCTGGGCGACGCTCGACACCGGCAAAAAAGCCGACGACTGGTTCTACATGCCTGCCCTGAAACACGCGGGTTCAGCGGCGCTGGAAAAGTGGAAAACTCATCCCATCGGCGGCGAGATCCGCCCCGAAGCCTGGGGCAAAGTGTTCGATGCGGAGCCTGGCGACAAACACATCCAGGACTTCCGCATGTGCATCGACCAGACACATGCCTCCTGGCTAATGGACACCGGCATGTTTGCAAAAACGTCAGGCGAAGAACGAAAGCGGCGAGCCGAGACAGAAGTGCGCCGGATGGGCTATGAATTCCATGTGCCAGCGATCAGCGTTTCGTCCGACAAAGACGAGCTGAAGATAAAACTGGAACTGGAAAACCGAGGCGTGGCTCCGTTCTACTACGACTGGAAAGCTGAATACGGATTGATCGCTGACGGCAAGGTCATCAAGACGATCACGTCCACAGGCAAGCTGACGGGCTTGCTGCCTGGCGACGAGCCTCGTGTGTGGAACGACGCCTTTGATGTCTCAGACGTTCCGCAGCGAAAGTACACGCTTGCCGTGCGAGTCCCCAATCCTCTGCCCAATGGGTTACCACTTCGCTTCGCCAACGCGACTCAGGACCGCGATGTGCCGGGATGGCTGTCACTGACAGAAGTAGATCTCTGATGCCTCGTCTCTTCATTGCGGTTGATATTCCCGAATCCCTCCGCAGAAAAATCGCGTGGCTCGATACTCCGGCTGTCGGCGTCGCTCGGGTGACTCCGCCGGATGACTTGCACATCACGCTGCATTTCATCGGCGAAGTGTCGGATTCACTGAGCGACGTCCTCCAGACTCAACTGCGTTCAGTGACTGCTTCATCCTTCGTGGTGGAACTCAGCGGCGTCGGGGCTTTTGCGAACAGCGGACGCCCAGAGATTCTATGGGCAAGCATCTTGCAGTCTGCGGAGTTGCTGTCGCTGCAGGTGGCGGTCGGTGAAGTCTTGAAGTCGCTTGAGATCAAGCTCGACGATCGCGAGTTCAACCCTCACATGACCGTGGCGAGGCTGAAACGTCGCTCACCGGTCATGGCCACCGAATTCGTGGAACGCAACGCGTCGTTCCATGCCCGATTCACGGCAACGAGCTTTTCGCTTTACTGCGTTGCTCCCCACGGGCAGGAACCTCACTATCGTGCTGTTGAAGAATATTCGCTGCAGAATCCACAGTGTCAACGGAGTGTCGTCGGCGAACCAATGAAGTGACGGCTTCGGATGTCTTTCTGCAGAACTTTCGGAAGCTGTTGCAGATGAATCAGATTTTGAAAACTGAGCGGCCCCGCCGGCTGCACGACTTGCAGTTCCCCGGCCGAGACAACGCTTCCGCCAACTCGTCCTGGTCGGAGCGACAACTGAGAAGCTACCAAGCCGACGCCCCACTCTCTCCCCTCTCTTTTCGCTCGCTCGCTCGCCGGAGGCGAGCGAGCGAAAAGAGAGGGGACGCAATCATGTTCAGTTGGTAGCCGTGCCGCTATGTTCCAACCGGGGCCACCCACCAATGGTCGTGGACTTAAGGAATTCCAACGGCGAGCGGGGGACGTAAGTCCCCTGATATCCGCGTCATCTGGAACAAATCAGGGGATTAACATCCCCCGCTCGCCTTAAGTTCACGCCGCCGGGGCCAGCACGACGGAAAACCAGAACTCAATCAACTCGATGTGACGATCACTGCTGACTGAACTGGCCGGTGACGCGGCTGTAGTCGAGGGTTGGAGCCTGGTCGAGGCTGCGGATGGCGTCCTGGCGGCTTTGCTGGAGCTGCTGTGCCTGATTGTTGTAGAAGTCAGAAAACTGCACAATGGCCGGTCCCAGCAGGAACAGGAACACGGACGGCATGAGGCACCACGCGACCGGAAACAACAACTGAAACGATGCGAGATTTGCCCGGGAATCCGCACGTTCTTTCAACGAACTGCGAATGCCGTCACTGTATTCCGTCAGCGATCGCGAAATGCTGGTGCCAGTCACTTCTGACTGGATCAGCAACGACGTAAACGAATTCACTTCCGGCGAATCAATGCGCTGACTGAAATTGCGGAGTGCGTGCGGCATGTTGCCGACTTCCGCCTGCTGATTGACGAGTTGCAGTTCTTCGGCGAGTGCGGGGTGAACGCTGCCGATTTCGCGGCTGATGCGCTTCAGCGACTGCGGAACGGTGAGCCCCTGACTGACGCCCATGTTCATCATGTCAAGCACGTCCGGCAGTCCGCGTTCGATATCGATTTTGCGTTCTGACGCTCGGAAAGAAACAACCAGAGGCGGAATCGACCATGCCAGCAGCGGTGCAATGACCAGCATCGCCATCAGCCACGGTTCTGCAGTGCGTGGAAGCACGATCAGAAAATATCCGACCAGCAAGATGGACAGAAACGCGAGCACAAATCGGATAGCGGTCAGATTGATCCACGAAGCGCGGGACGTGTATCCGGCACCGGTCAGATTTTTCCTTTGCACTTCACGTCGGGCAGCGGATTCGGGAAGCAGTTGAGCCACGGCCGGCGTGATGCGTCCGAAAAACATCTCTTCATCCCGCATCGGAAGATCTTCCGGTGCGATCGGATGCTTTGAATCGGCGTCATTGGACAGAATGCCGTGAAATTCAGAAAACAGGCGGCGATCGCCCCAGGTCGAAATTCGATTCACGCCCTGCTCTGCCGAATTCCTCCCCGAGTTCATGGCGGTCCCCGAGTTCATGGCTGCGCCAGCCGTCGCGGCGGCAAATCCGACACTCCGCTGCGAAGCAACTGCATGTGACTGCTGACCGACGTTCTGCGCTGCCGGGGTGAATTCGCTGTCGGATGTGTTGGCCACTTTCAGCAGTCCCGACTGCGCTTTTTGCTGCGTCGTCAGATCCGGCGGAGAACTCAGATCGGGAATCGGGCGTGACTGCTGAAACGGACTGAGTATCCGTTTTTCGCCAGGAAAAAACAGCTTCTTCAGAGCCAGACCCACAGCCAGCACACCCGCTGCGGCAAGAAACCAGATGAAGTACATAAGCTCTGCTCCACAGTCGCTGCGGCATCGGTCGTTCCGATGCAGTCAGGTCTGAAATCTCTGAAAACGCGATGAACTCAATACGGAAAAAATCGATGGATGTCTGTCATGCTCGGCGACCGCTGACGGCGGCATCAGAACCGCGCACTTCTCGCCAGAATTCGATACACAAGGAAGCTGCCGACGAGAAGTCCCGCAGTGCCCAGCCACAGTGACATCCGCCCTGCATAGGAATCCGTGAGCTGTGCCAGATAGTCCGGATACCACACCGAATAAATAATCATCACGACAAACGGGATGACGATCATAATGGCCGCGCCCCAGCGACTGGCCACAGTCGCTGCTCGCTGCCGGGCGACAAAGTGCAGTCGATCACGCACGGCGGTTGCCAGCCGTTCCAGCACCATAATCAGGTCGCCACCGGTGTCCTGGTGCAGCGCCAGAGCGGAGGAGAAAATTGTCAACGTCGTGACGCCGGTCCGGTCAGCAAGGTCACGCACAGAACTCGCCACATCCAGACCCATCTCCATGCGTCGCACGCTCAACTTGAGTTCCGTTCCGAGTGGTGCAGGGGTATTACCGGCAACCAGCATCAAAGATTGTTCCAGATTCCGTCCTGTTCGCGCGCTGCGGGCCAGTTCATCCGCCATGCCAGGCAATTGCCCCATGATGGCTGTTTGACGTCGGTTGCGGATGCCGATCGTGATTCCGACCGGCAACACCAGACCTGCGATGGTAAAGAAAAAAGCAACAACGGGACGCTCCGTCAGGACGAATGCCATACCACCCAATGCCAACGCGGATAACAGGCAGACTCCGAGCCAGAGCATCGGTGACGTGCGAATGCCCGACTGCAGCATCAGGCGATCGAACCAGCCATTGACGGATTCGCTCATCCCTGTTCCGGAACCGGTGGCGAACTGCTGATTTTCGCGCAGCAGACCGACAAACTCCCGGCGGCGTTCCAGAGTCGGCAGTGGGTTGTTGGGAGCGATCATGACGTCTGTTTCCGAGGTGTCTAAAAAACGATGTTCAGCATCACAGCAGCAGTGCATGGGCTGCGGCAGTGCATCGGCTGCGGCGATCAGTTCCGGGTCAATTTCAGTTCCGGGTCATTTTCAGTTCTTGGTCATCTTCAGTTCGCGGGCTTCGAACAGCGGGCGATACTGCTCAATATTCGCACCGGACAGCGCCAGTCGCCGCAGCGCGACGGGCTGATAGCCTGTTGCAAAGAAGCTGCCGACGGGGTGACCGTCTTTGTCTTCTCCGTTAATCCGATACACAAAGATGTCGTCCATCCGGTACTCGCCGTCTTTCAGTCCGGACACTTCCGAAATTCGCGTGATGCGACGTTCACCGGTGTGCAGACGTGTGACGTGAATCACAATGTCGATCGCATTGGCGATGTACTTTCGGGCGATGCGGGACGGCAGATCGACGCCTGCCAGCGCGATCATCAGTTCCAGCCGGTCCAGAGTTTCGCGCGTGTCGTTGGCATGCACGGTGCTCATCGAACCGTCATGCCCCGTGTTCATCGCCTGCAGCATGTCCAGCACTTCACCGCCTCGGGATTCGCCGACGATGATGCGGTCAGGTCGCATACGCAATGCGTTTCGCAGCAGATCGCGCTGAGTCACAGCACCTTTGCCCTCAAGATTCGGCAGGCGAGTTTCCAGTGGGATCACGTCGGTCTGCTGCAGGCTGAGTTCAGCCGTTTCTTCGATCGTCACGACGCGTTGTGAATCGGGAATGAAGCGACTCATGCAGTTCAGCAGCGTCGTCTTGCCAGCACCCGTGCCTCCGCTGACGATCATATTCATGCGACCGCGAATCGCCAGAATCAGAAAATCGGCCATGGCAGGTGCCAATGAGCCGTAGTTGATCATGTCTTCCATCTGCAGTCGGCGATTGCCGAACCGGCGAATGGACACCGTCGGGCCGCACAGTGCGAGCGGCGGAATCACGGCATTGAAGCGTGAGCCGTCCGGCAGACGGGCATCAACAATGGGGCTGGATTCGTCGATACGTCGACCGGCGCGGCCGACCAGACGATGAATAAACTGCATGAGGTGATTTGCATCGGCGAACCGAATATTCGTCGATTCCAGCACGCCCTTGCGTTCGACCAGAATCCGGTCCGGGCCATTGATCAGGATATCGGTGACCTGCGGATCGACCATCAGAGACTCGATCGGGCCGAAGCCGTAGATCTCATCCATGATTTCCGACACCATCGCTTCGCGCTGCTGCGTATCGAGGCTCAGCGACTGCTGCTTACACAGATAGTCGGCCAGCGAACGCAGTTGTCCGCGCAGTTCACTTTCGGACAGGCCCTCTGCCTTGTTGAAGTCGATCACATCCACCATCTGACGATGGAGCGAAGTTTTCAGTTTTTGAAAATCGCGGGCCGTATTGTCCATTGCTTCAGTTGCAGTGACCATGAAGTGACCTCAGTTCAGAATGAAAGTCTGCGATGCCGTCAGCCAGCGAACGGCTTCCTGACACAGCGCAATGGACCGGAATCAGTTATCGAGCGATCTGCTCAGGGAAATTCAGAATGTCCGGGACTGCCAGTGAGGGCAGCCTGTTCCGGGAAACAGACAAAAACGGCAAAATCTGCATGACGATCAGTCACACAGTCGAACGCTGTAGACATAACGGTTTAAGGTCGCCTGAGAAGTTGACGCCATGACCGCAGTGGAAGTAATCAGCACACAAGGCTGCAGACTGACCCGCACCTCACCGCCCGCAGAAATCGCGGAAGCCATGATTCTGGCGGCGACAGCACGATGCAACTGCACCGTTGACAATTCTGCGCCACTCGTTGATTGATTCCCTGAACCTGCCGCACTGACTGCCGGGTTGCACAAGCACACGATAAACGACTGCCCGGCGTGCGACTGGAACCATGCGGCAATCTCAGTGCATTCCGTATTGGACACAGTGGATGTCGGCATCGTGGACGGAAAGGAAAGCTGTTTCAGCCCGAGTGATTTCAGATGGTCGGCTGTGACGCCGTGCTGCATCCAGTTCACGGCCTGGCACGAGTCGCCGGTGGAAGTCGCTGCCGCAAACTTCAACGGCACAAAGCTGTCCGGGTTGTTTCCCGCAGAATTCGGGGAAAGCGTGAGCGTGATTTCCGGCAGTCCATCCGGCCCGGTTTCGACGGTGCGTTGCTCCGGATTCCAGCTCAGATCGTCGGACCCTTTTCCGGATTCAATCTGTTGTGACCACAATCCACCGGCAGACAGTGTCGCATCGTCGCCGTGACCCTGATCGACAATTGAGAACGGCAGCACGGGGATCGTCACATTTCCGCCCGGCAGAAATCCGACCGGTGCATGTTCGATCCTTGCCGCCGCCGAAACGCCAAGACGAGCATGACGGACGCCGGTCAGCCCGCTGAAAAACATCCGCAACTGATCGTTCGACTGACCCTTGCCGAACGTGACGCGAATCTGTTCAGGCACGTTGGCTGCGGGCTGGGTCAGTCCCGTGTTGCCGGGCTGAGCTGCAGCAGGAGGCTGAACCAGTTCCACATCGTTTTCACTGATCAACGGGATCAGTGAACGGTCGCCTGCCTGACGAATATGATTGACGGTCGCATTCCGCGACCGCACGGCTCGGCCATCATTTTCAAACGGCTGTTGCCACAGTCGCAGGAGATCATCAGATAAGAATGCATGGCCTCCGACGATGACCGCCGATTCCGCATGTCGCCGCGCTTCGGCTCGCACACAGGACAGCCACATGACGTTGAAGAAGCACGCCACGATCATCAACATCGCAAGAAACACCCAGACGCTCCAGATCATCATCGTGCCACGACGGGAACGATGGCTTTCCGGATGTCTCTCCTGCAATCCTCGTTGCAATTCCTGTGATGAGCTGAGTTTCATTTCAGAACCTGGAAGCATTCCGCGTGAAGGGGGCCAGGGGGCCAGGGGGCTAGGGGGCCACTGCAGACACAATCACAACGTTTCGGAAACCGCAGGCTGCGGTTGCTGGGTCAGGTTATTGTTGGTCGCGGGAGCTGTGTTGGTTTGAAAGCCGCCGACAGAACCACCCGTACTCTGAAGACTTGTACCACCGGCGTCGTTGCCGCCGCCCTGATATTCGATGCGTTCGCCGTCACGCCAATAGGAAGAAGAATGTCCGGCCCCGCGATAATGTTCCGTCTTGAACGGCTTCTTTTCCGCAGGTTCGTCAGTCATCCCCAGCAGTTGTTCCATCGTGACACGGTCACTCTCCGACTTCACATTGACGCCGCCAGGTCCGGCACCGGTCGGATTGTAGGTCAGCGCGATCCGGCCCTTCTGCTGAGCCAGCAACATATAGATCGCCTGTTTTTCGTCCAGTTCAAGAGTCACGTTGTGAGACGATCCGCTGCCCTGCAATGCGGAACTCGCACCCCCACGATTCATGGCCACGACTTTGACGCCTTTGAACAGCGTCGTTGTCATGCCCGTGCGTCCGCCACTTGCGACGGAGCCGCCCGTGGACTGCAGGCGATTACCCGCCCCGGCATCGGTCGTCATGTGTACGTCAACGTATTGCCCTGTCTTGATCATGCCACTCAGGATCGCCGTGGCATCATCGACATTGATCGTCACGCCGCGTTTGCCCTCTTCGATCTGCAGACCTGGGTAATCGCCGATGGCATAGAACATCGACCCCTGCAATGGAATCGCCGATGGTATTCGCTCTTTGGCAATACGACCGACAAGCGAGTCCAGGCTCTTGATTGTATCCGCTGCCAGCTTTTCATCGGGTCCGACAGGACCGTTGCCGATGTGCTTCATCGTGATCACTGTCCCAGGCTCAATCTCTGTGATCGCCATCGGGAATGTACGAGGCGGCACGGGGGCAGCCTCCACGACTTCCTGCGCCAGGAGTTTCTGGAACAGATAGGTCGCTGCCAGCACGCAGATCACGGCAAAGGCAGCAACGCTGAGCATCCACGGAGTAAGCTTCACGACGATTCTCCAGTCAAAATCAGTTCAACACAGGGGAAGTTCAATTGTGATGAGATTGGCTGTCGGCACAGGTTTCTCCTGGACGACATCAGATCCCTGCACATTCCCTGCGCAGTGACGATTGCAGAATTCCGACTGCAAATAAGTTAATTATTCAGGACGACGAGACTTCGGAACACTTCTTCAAACACACGATCATTGAAGCTGCTGATCACTGGCGGACGCGGTCCGTTCCATCGCCATCGCAGCGTCGCAGTTGATTGAACGGTTGGACACGCTGAATCCGGTCATCCATAACAGGTCCGGACACGCATTTCGCATGGGAACCTGCACGTACACATGCCCCAGATCCGACGCATAGTCTCCTGGATCAATGGTGATGACGCATTGTTTCGCCAGTGCCGGGCCGAGCAGTTGTTCGACGCGGGACTTGACTTCCGTCTCGGCCGCCGCAGACGGCATTCCGCAGACACTCAGCAAGCGGGCTCCGTTCTGAGCGGCATTTGCCACACGAGTCTGAGCCGACATGAGCATGGAAAATTCGACAATGGAAAAAATGAGCAGCAGAAAGATCGGCAATACGAGAACCAGCTCCATCGACAAGATCGCACCTTTGCGATTTGATGATCTGGAGCGATGAACTTTCATGGGCCGAACTCGCTGGGAAAAATTTGCTGGACCAAAACTCGCTGAAGACGACCGGGCTTTGCCCTTCTCGTTGATCGGCAGAAACTGCCGCTCAGGTTGAGCGGTTTTCGGCAGATGGCAGACTTACCCTCGGTTTCCGAATAACTGCAGTGCCAGGATACACCATGTGGCTAACGCAACCGGAATGGCAAAGGGCATGATTCGTCGCTTCTGACGCTGCGCCGTCGTTTCTGCTTTGCCCGTTTCCTTCTTTGTCAGGTATTGATTCTTCGTGTGGCGCAGACCCTGCGACAGGAGACCGATCAGGACAATGCCGATCGTCCCCGTGGTCACAAAGATCAGGCTGCAGAACAGCACCTTGAGGATCGCCAGCCAGCCCAGCCATGTCCCGAGTGCAGCCATGAGTTTCACGTCGGCACCACCCGCCGAACCGATCATCCACAACACAAACAGAATTCCGAATCCGGCCGCAAATCCCAGCAGCGACACCCAGAGCCCGTCAAGTCCATAGAATGCGACATGATAGACGATGCCAGCCACGCACATCGGTGCTGTCATCTTGTTCGGGATCTTGTGAAACCGCCGGTCCGAGATCGCTGCCGCCAGCGTAAACAGGCCGACACACAGCAGCAGCACGACTTGAGCAGTGGTTACTTCAGGCATTGCACGACATTTCAGTTGAATTCAGGGTAATGTGACGCTTCCGTCACCGTGTTTTTTCAATTGTTGTTTCCGAAGGCTTCCGACTGATGTGTTTTCTGGCGAAACCATCTGCAGATCTGTTGACATAAAGGACGCAGCCGCGACGATCGTTACAATCACTGTTATCGGGACTATGAGTCCAGACTGTTCAATTCACACAATCGTTGAAAACCTGACTATGAACTCCACTGATCCGGGATCGTCGGCACAGCACACATATCTTTCAGCAGCCATCGACGCGGCGCATGTGGGAGGACGCATTCTTCAGGACTGGATTGGTCGTTTTTCCGTTCGCGAAAAGAGCCGCGCCAATCTGGTGACAGAAGCCGATGAAGCGTCACAGTCGGCGATTGTGCAAACTCTGAAAAACCAGTTTCCTCAGCACGGCTTTCTGGGTGAAGAAAACCTGAACGATCGCGACGCAGCCACCGAAGCCTTCTGGATCATCGATCCGCTCGACGGCACTTCCAACTACGTGCATGGCTTTCCGTATTACGCCGTTTCGATCGGACTCTGGGTTCGAGATCACATCGAAGTCGGCGTCATTTATGATCCCACGCGGAACGAAACATTCGCGGCGGCGTACGGAAACGGAGCAACGCTGAACGGCCAGCCGATCCGAACTTCAGGGGAACGTGAACTCAAATCCGCCATGGGGATGGCCAGTCTGCCGGTCGCGACCGACCCCGAAAATCCGGCCGTCAAACGGTTTCTGAAAGCCCTCACAAAACTGCAAACCGTGCAGCGATCGGGTTCGGCGGCGCTGAATCTGGCGTACGTCGCCAGCGGTCGGATTGACTGCTTCTGGTCCAGCAGCCTGCATCCCTGGGACGTCGCTGCCGGAGCCCTGCTGGTCGCGGAAACCGGAGGAATCATCACAAAGCTCGACGGCAGCACATTCGACATTTTCGTTCCAGACCTGCTGTCTGCCGCCACTGCGTCACTCAGTCGGGAACTCGTAACCGCTTTGC
>JAYTAK010000106.1:0-4983 GCA_043737515.1 Candidatus Kuenenia sp.
CCGCATGCGGACATCGACAGTTTTGCTTCAAATCCGCTGGTGTCAAAACTGTCAGACTTGTTTACAGTGGACATGATCTGCAGGTTCATCGCGACGCGATTGAAGTAACTTCGCTACAGTGGGTGTTTACGTTCTGTATGCTGTTCCATTGTCGAGACCGTAAACTATGCGTTGGTACTGGATCGATCGATTCATTGAATTTGAATCAGGCAAGCGCGCGAAGTCTGTGAAAAATGTGTCGCTGGCAGAGGAACATCTGCACGACCATTTTCCAGGCTTCCCGGTCATGCCCGGTTCCCTCATGATCGAAGGCATGGCGCAGACTGGCGGTATTCTGCTGGGCGAACACTTCAAGTTCGAATACAACGTGATTCTGGCCAAAGTGCCCAAGGTGACATTTCACAGTTGGGCGTGTCCGGGAGATCAGTTGATTTACTCCGCCGAACTGCAGGACGCTCGAGAAGAAGGCGGCAGCGTGACCGTGACGGCGACCGTCGGAGAACGACTTGTCGCAGAAGCGGAAATTGTCTTTGTGCATCTGAATTCGGATGATCCGCAATTGAGCAGGATTGATCAAAAGAACTTTGTGTTTCGCATGAACCTGCTGGATATTCTGACCGTCGGCAAAGCCGGTGCGGGTGGCTGAGCGGAAGCGGGCGACTGTTGGTGTCTGACGTCCTTGTCCGACAAAACAGCGATCTCTAATTTGCAGGACTGACCGAAATGATGAAACGTCGTGTAGTTGTGACCGGAATGGGCGCCGTGACTCCGCTGGGAATCGGCGTCGAATCCATGTGGCAGGCACAAAAGAACTGCCACAACGGCGTTGGGCCGATCACGCACTTTGATGCGTCTCATTTTCCGACTCGTTTTGCGGCCGAAGTAAAAAACTATAACTTCGAATCACTTGTCGATGACCCAAAAAGATTTGCAGACGCGGGCCGCAACATTCGTTTTGCCATCGGAGCTGCGAAACAGGCCGTCGAGGCTTCCGGGATCTTCGATGACCGCGAGTTCGACCCCGCGCGATTCGGAGTTTATCTCGGAGCGGGCGAAGGCCAGCAGAACTTCGTGCAGTTCATGAATCTGGTGGCCGATTCCAATAAGAACGGCGAACCGGACCTGCAGCGATTCACTCACGACTTTATCGAACAAATGAATCCTCGGTTCGAATTGGAGCTTGAACCAAACATGCCGGCAGCACACCTGTCCAGTTTGTTCAACGCCCAGGGACCGAATCTCAACTGTCTGACCGCGTGTGCCGCATCGAGTCAGGCAATTGGTGAAGCGACTGAGATTATCCGCCGTGGCGATGCAGAACTCATGCTGTCCGGGGGAGCCCACAGCATGATTCATCCGTTTGGAGTGACGGGCTTCAACCTGCTGACGGCTCTGTCGGAACGCAATGATTCGCCCATGACGGCGTCACGTCCGTTCGACCTCACGCGTGATGGATTCGTCCTCGGCGAAGGCGCCGGGATGCTGATTCTCGAAGAACTGGAACATGCCAAAGCACGCGGGGCAAAAATTTACGGCGAAATTCGCGGCTACGGTTCCACGGCTGACGCATTTCGTATCACTGATATTCATCCCGAAGGCCGCGGTGCGATCAGTTGCATCAAAATGGCATTGCGGGATGCTGAAATCAATGCGGAAGAGATCGGCTACGTCAACGCTCACGGGACAAGCACCAAGGTGAATGATCAGGTGGAGACGATGGCAATCAAAGGCGGACTTGGCGATCATGCACGGAACACGCCGATTTCCAGCATCAAGAGCATGATGGGACATCTGATCGCGGCTGCGGGCGCGGTTGAAGCCATCACTTGTCTCATGGCGATTCGGGACGGCGTGCTGCCGCCGACGATCAATTACGAAACGCCGGACCCTGTCTGTGATCTGGACTACATCCCAAATCAGCCTCGGGAAAAGAAAATCAAAGCAGCGCTTTCCAACAGTTTTGGTTTTGGTGGTCAGAACGTGGCATTGATCGTTTCGGAATTCAAAGCATAGGTCATTTGAAAAATCAGCGTGACATGGACGGCCCCGCCTCAGGATCATGAGGTACCAAGGATTCGGGAGTTCTCAAATGATGTGGGTATGGATCTCACTCTTTGTGATTGTTGCCATGATGGCATGTGATCAGGCATTTCGCCGATATGTCACACCACGCATTGTTGACATCTTCGAAAATGTGCCGCCATTCAATGTCGTCACGGGAACACCTTACCCGCACGACGAACGCCTGCTGATTCCGACGGCCGACGGTGTGACTCTCCAGGGCAGTTTGCTCAACGGAGACCGGAAAGACGCGAAGGGGCTCGTACTGTTCCTGCCGGAACTGCGCGGCAATCACTGGATGGCCAGACGCTATTGCGAGGCACTGATCCGGCACGGCTATGTGGTCATGTCTGTGGATTTTCGCAGTCAGGGTGAAAGCGCTGCAATGCCCGGCTATTCACCGATCCACTGGATCACGGAATACGAAATGGCCGACGTGGAGGCGATGCTGGAATTCATCGAATCGCGGCCCGAACTCAGCAACCTGCCAATCATCGCTTACGGCGTCAGTCGCGGCGGTGTCGCAGCGCTGGTGGCGGCCTGTCGGTATCCTCGGATTCGAGGCGTCATTGCGGACAGTGCGTTTGGCACGATGTCGATGACAAAATATTTCGTGGATCGTTTTGTCCACTACGTGATTCCACAATGGATGTATCAATTGCAGCCGAAATGGCATGTTGATCTGACGCTGCGGAATGCCATGCAGCAAAGTGAGCATCGCCGCAGTTGCAGGTACGTGCATCTGGAACGCGAACGGGAAACCCTTGAAAGCGATCTGGTGCTGCTGATCTCCGGTGAGCATGATTCCTATGTGACACCCGAAATCGCCGCCCGTCTGCAATCCATCGTCGGCAAACATTGTCAGCTCTGGATCGCACCGGGGGCCAAGCACAATATGTCGCGCAGTGTCTGTACTGAAGAATACGACCGCCGCGTGCTGAATCACTGCAGCGCTTGTCTCGGCATGACACTTGATTCCGTGACTGTCAGATTTGACTCACAACTGGCCAGATCCGCTTAGTCCATCACCGAGAAATAGTTCAGTACTGCAGCATCAAACGCATCACTGGACAATTCAAGCGGCACTGAATGGAACTGACAGAAGTTCCGCACCTGCAGCAGCAGGTCGCGCGGCTGGCACAACCGAAACGGACGATTTGTCGGACGGTAGTGGGTATCGACAAGGTATCTGATTGCATCGGGGCGATGCTGAAAGCCCAGCTTCTCACACATGATGCGGAACAGATCCACGAATTCCGCTTCCGATGGATCGGGAACTTCGATCTTGTAAGGGATTCGCCGCAGAAACGCACCGTCCACCAGATCCTTGGGTTCCAGATTGGTTGAGAAAATGATGAGCTGATCGAACGGCATCTGAATCTTTTTCCCGTTCGGCATGTTCAAATAGTCAAAGCGTTTTTCCAACGGCACGATCCAGCGGTTCAGCAGCATATCGACCGGCATTTTCTGGCGGCCGAAGTCGTCAATTACCAGTGTGCCGCAGTTACTCTTCACCTGCAGTGGCGATTCACAGATTCGCGAAGTCGGGTTCAGAGAGATTTCCAGTTCATCCATCGTTAACTCACCACCGGCGATCACGGTCGGACGCTTCACCTGGACCCACCGGCGGTCGATGTCCATTGAATCAAGCAGCCCGGAGTTCTGCCCTTCTTCTTCGATTACCTCGTGAACGGCCGGGTCGAAGATTCGCATGATTTCACCTTCGATCGCAATGGCACGAGGAATCCAGATCGTCGAGCCAAATGCATCCGTAACGCGTTCAGCAATACTTGTCTTGCCGTTTCCGGGCTCGCCGAACAGAAACATTCCGCGACCGGAGTTGATCGCCGGCCCCAGACGGTTGAACATCGCTTCGTTAATGATCAGGCCTTTGAAAGCACGAGTCAGATCCTGCTTGGTGACCACCTGCCCGGCGATGCTCTGCGCCGCTACCGATGCCACATAGTCTTCCAGTGATACCGGTGCGGAACCGAAATACGAGCATTCCAGACTGTAGCGTCGTGCGCGATCGCGGCCGGATTCGGTGATGCAGAATTCTGAATCGCCTGTCGAAGTCGTACCCGCAAGATCGAGGTGCTTGTCTGAGCGAAGCTGCTTGAACATCGGTTCCAGCACTTTGTACGGCAGACGCAGTTGAGCAGCAATGCGGCGGCTGGTTTCAGCACCCACCTGAAACAGAAACCGCATGATGATTTTTTCGATCATCGCGGCATTGATCCCCGTTTCCCGCATGTTCCGCGGCTGACGCGGCACAAATGCGTCGGATTTGCCCAGTTCCTTGCGACTGCCGCTGCCAGCACCTGGATCACCAAGGAGCATGTTGACGCGATTGAATAACTCATCCAGACCGTCAGAGGACTCTGTCTTGGGAGCTGCTGTAAGTGTCACGCAATCTGTCCTTAAGATACTTGAATCGGGCACGGTTTTCATCGACTCCCTGCTGATGGCGTGCAGGGAATTACAGACGAAGACCGAATGTGAGGGATGGCACCCAATTGAAGGATCTATGTCGCGAAATGGCAACGGTCAAACCGCGTTGAATCTCGCCGGCCCTTCGGCAGAATGCCGCCTGCCGATGCGCTCGGTCGTGGGACTTTTGCGTCCTGTCTCCGACGAATCGTCAAAATCGGAGTCTGCAGATTTCTCAGTCTTACCCCTGCGACTGTCCGGGCGAACGCAGCATCGCCACCTGCATTCGCCAAACAGGGCAAAGTCCGCGACTGTCAACCGCGACGCTTAATCCACGTATCGAAAATCCACCGACGCGAACAGACCGTGAAACAGCGTTCTCCAGGCAAGTTCAGAATCCGGCTGCTCGCCGACAGTCTGAAGTGCCGCCGCCAATTCTGTACCGGAAGGATCGCGCCCCAGACAGATCCGCCAGACATTGCGGACACTTCG
>JAYTAK010000107.1:0-2136 GCA_043737515.1 Candidatus Kuenenia sp.
TTTGCGATGCGTGCCAAAGCGGAACAATGGCAACCGGGCCGCTTTGTGCATCCTCATGACGCGCGCTTTGACGCCGACGGCAACATCTATGTCGCCGAATGGGTGCGTACCGGCCGGATCACAAAACTGGTCCGCAAACTGTAGCGGTCAAGCATTGCACTAACCCGCTTTGCGGTACTTCTGCTTCTTACTGTTCTTGCCATTTCCCTGAGGCTGAGTCGCGATCGGCGGTGCGGTCGCTATTGCCATCGTTGTGGTCGCATCGTGATCGATCCGGGGCGGTTCGGCAGCGGGCAGTGTCGTTTCGCCAGGCGATGGAGCAACGGGAGATCCCGTCGAGACTGCCGTTGCAGGTTGAAGATCAACGTCTTGTACAGCAGCAGGTTCTTGATTCTCAGCGAGAACATGCACGGCAACAGGCTTCGGCTGCACGGCCACCGGAGGATTCGGGTTCACATGAATCACGAATCTGGCATGCAGTTGAAATGCCGACAGCACGAGTGCTGAAATCAGCAGGTCAAATGTTGACAAATAGAACACTGCGACGGCGGAACTTTGTCCAGCACCTGCGAACGCGCGCACGACCAGCAGCACCGCCGAGATCACCAGCAGCGACTGCGCCAGTCGGCAGCGGCCCATGTCTGGAATGACGCGACTTAGCACAAGCGCGAGACAGGCACCGGCAGGAACAAGGATGAGGGCCGGGCGAGCCGCATCAATTCGGCCGAATATCGGTTCCAGGCCCAGCGCCATCAGATCGGCGATCCATCGACTTGTGCCGGTCAAGAGCATCAGTGACGCAGCAAACAAGCCGACCGCCATCCAGCGCCACCAGCGATAGCGACCTCGAAAATCGACCACGCTTGCGGAACGGACCCAGGCGATGACAAGGCAGAACTGGGCAGCCGCGAAGAGATTCAGTCCTGAAATGCCTCGCAAGGCATCAAGACGGCTTGTCATCAGGACTTGATCACTGATGGGTGATGGCCCCGACGACCGCCACGCGGCGACTGCGTAAATGATCGGAGTCAATGTCAGCACTACGGCAGCTGTAACGTGTTTCCATAATCGAGGAGAGATGACACGGCGAATGAGTCGGTCACCCGACAACATTGGAAACGCCGCGCTGCTGTGGATGTTGTCGTACTGCGTTGCAACGTCAGTGGTGTCCGGCACGTCGAACTGGGGATCGGTTTCCGTCACCAGAAGTCTGCGCCGGCGATCGGTGGCACTTGGGGAACCTGAAAAATGAACTGCAGACATTGGTCAGTCTCTCACATGTGCGGAACGGCCATCGCTTCCGACAGCAGTCCGTCGTTTCGCAGCAGCAAACTCGGGCGGCTGGCACCATTCTGTTTCGAAGCAAGGGCTAAGCGACTCGTTTCTGCGAATCGGCAGATCTTGCCGAGGCGCAGCACTTGAGCGGGGCGTGCATGGCCACACTTCTGATCGGCGAGTTGTCTGCCAGGTCTGCAATGCAATGGCACAACGGCTCACAGCCTGCATGTGTTCCCTAGCTTCTACGATACACCCTCGAGCTTCAGCAGCGTCTGCTTGTGATGCAATCCGCCTCCGTAGCCGACCAGCTTGCCGCTGCTGCCGATGATGCGATGACAGGGGACGATAATCGCAATGGGATTGCGTCCGTTGGCCATTCCAACCGCTCGGGCAGCCGCAGAATTGCCGACCGATTTCGCAATATCGCCGTAGCTGGCGGTTGTCCCGTACTGAACTTTGCAGAGTGCCTTCCAGACGCGGCGCTGAAAGTCCGTGCCTTCCGCCGCAAGCGGCAGGTCAAACGCCTGGAGTTTTCCGGAAAAATAAGCCTTCAACTGCCGCACGGCTTCCTTCAGGGTCTTTTCGTTGAGTTCCCAGTCGTCAGCCGGCGTCATGACCGGGGCACTGAAATGCGATGTTCCGAACGAGACGTGTCGCAGACCCTGTTCATCGCCGGCGATCAGGAGTTTCCCAACTGGCGTGTCATCAAGGTACGTAAAAAACATGACTTCCGACTCCTCGCACATGATAAAGCCGTGACCATTGGAAACACTGCCCGCAACATCTTACAGTTCCCGATTCAGGCTTTGAAATGACTGAAGAAAAGTTTCAAATTTGTTTCTCAATACGGTAGTGGCA
>JAYTAK010000108.1:0-2135 GCA_043737515.1 Candidatus Kuenenia sp.
CTGGCGGCTCTCCAGCAGTCGGTTCGCCACGGCACCGACCATTGGATAATACGACTCATAACCAAATCCGGTTTTCAGCTTGCCATAGCCGCTGAGAAACCGGCGGTGCCCGGCGAAATGGTCAGCCTCATCGTGAGTACACGATCGAATCAGCGTAAACCGGTCGGCGATCTGAGCGTGTTTCGGGAGGTACTCGCACAGCTCGATGCCGGGGACGTTTGTGGACACGGGAGAAAACGGCCCGCGAATCTCGGTCGAAGCGTGCGGTTTCAAGTCGTAGGTTTCGAGATGACTCGGGCCTCCGTGAGCGAAGTACAGGATGACGGACTTGCCCCGCTGTTGACTCGCCGCTGCCGAAGTCTCCGCGCAGGCTTCGTGCCGCAGCATCTCCGCGAGTGAGAGGCCGCCGAGTCCCAGAAACCCGGCTCGCAGAAACCGCCTCCGGGAAGGCTGGACAAATGCATCACGATGATCCAGTGAGAACATTCGCAACTCCGCAAGAGTACCGACTAAGCCCGATTCAGCAGATCGACGGACACGATACTAACCGTCGATCTGGGTTCCTGCCAATCATTATCGGCATTTCTTCGTGGGGTAAGCTTCCAGCTTGCCATCGCTGAATGAAAACCAATGCTTTTTGGCGGACATGACAAGCTGGAAGCTTATCCCACTTTCAATGAACGAATGAGGCCGGCGAGCGGAGCGGCGTGAGCCCTCCGGTACCTTGTTTTTGTACCGGCAAGCTGACGCATGCCGCTCGCCAATTGTCTCACTCATGACCGCCTGGAGCATATACGAAGTCCGCGCAATTGATCAAAGCACCTGCAAGTACTTATCGAGATCCGCGAGATCGCTCGGCTGAGTGTCCTTGAGCAAACCCGCAGGCATCAGCGAGTTGCGTTGGAGCACTTTGCTCTCCATGTCGGCGGCTTCAATTCGATATGTCTTGTGTTCCGCATCGCGCAGCAAAATACCATCGACGGATTCATAGACGATGAGGCCAGTGAAGACTTTGCCAGCTTTGGTCTCGATCGATGTCGTCTGATACCGGGGCGAGATATCCCGATTCGGGTCCACGATCGAGGCGAACAGATCGCGGCGCGAGAAGCGTCTCGTGATTCCCTTGAGGTCCGGCCCCAATGCCTGACGTCCGCCGTGGCAACGGGCGCAGGCGAGGCGTTCGAACAGACGCCGTCCGTTGTCGGCATTGCCGGCGTTCCAGTCGATCGTGTCGAGACTCAGCAAAACCTTTTGTGCCACATCCGATGTCTGCGGCGGGCGGAAGTCAGGATAACGCTGTTCCAGCCGCGCCTGCCACAGTTGCATGGATTCCGGCTGCAGGTGATAACCAGCTTCGCCAAACTCAAACTGAATCGCCTCCGACGTGTTGTTCTGAAGCAGTCGCATGGCAAGCTCACGCAACTGAAACTCACGCTCGTCATTGACCAGTCGTCGGGCCGCCGCCAGCAACTGAAACTGTTCAGCCGCATCTTTGCTGCGCGGCAGTTTGACCAGAGCCTTCAGGCAGGCGTCCACCGCGTTGAGCTGAGGCGTTTCCAGCCCGGAAAGCAGGATTTCACGATCCTCTTTGGTGGCCTTGTCGGCGATCGTGATCAGCACAGAATCGCGTACAGACAGATTGTCGATTTGTGCGCGAAGCAGAGCGAGATGTTCGGGCTTTGTGGATTCAGCAATGGTAAAGATGACGTCGTTTGACCATTTATATTCCGGATCTGACTCAATCGTCCGGACCAGGCCTTCGATGGCTTTCGGGATCGCCGCCTGCGGCACTTGAGTCAGAAACAGCACATGTCCCGGTTCACCGAATCCTGGCTGTTCGGCCAGCAGCGTCGGCATGGCCGGATCGACTTTGCACAGCGCCTTGTAAAGTTCGCCGATGCGATCGTCCCAGTTCGTGTCCTGCTTCAGTCCATACTTGCGAATCTTGAGATCGATGCCCACGAGTGCTTTGGCGGTCGCCATGCTTTCATCACGCGAGCGTTCGATGTCAAACTGGCTGATCGCTGCGAGGCGATGAATATCGTCTGCCGGAAGCGTGGCATCGGTGATGCTCGCCAGCAGCCGCGCGAATAAATCGCGGTTGAACGGTGTGGTCATGGCGATCAGACGAATCA
>JAYTAK010000109.1:0-4969 GCA_043737515.1 Candidatus Kuenenia sp.
ATTGTCTGCCCCATCGCCGCGAATCGCTCGGCTTTGAGCATCGCGTCCTGAAACTGCCGCGATTCAATCGCCAGTGCTGCCTGACGCGCCACAGTGACAATGGTTCGCAGGTGTTCGTCGGTCAGTCGCGAATTTACACCGGCATTCATCGCCTGATCCAAGGGCGTCGTTGTATCCAGATAGAGCACACCCAGCAGATCGGAACGGCCTCGCATCGGCGCGCAGATGGCTTCGCGGATTCCGGAGGTGACGATACTTTTTCCGGAAGGAAACCGATCGTCATGACCTGCGTCGGACGTACGCACGGCCATTCCGTGTCGCAGCACATAATCCGTGATCGAACGCGAAACCGGCATCTGAGCCGATGCAGACTGCGTCGCACCACGTCGGGCAAATGCGATGGCCGTCAGGTCAACACCCACAGGATCTTTCAGCAACACGCATCCGCGATCTGCGTCAATGGCCTGCATCGCCAGATTCAGAATGCGCTGCAGGACATCGTCCAGAGATCGAACGGGCGTCACAAGTTCTTCGGCGACATGATAGAGCAACTCGTTTCCGTGTTTGCGGTTGATCTCCGCAATTGTCGCGTGTGATTCGTCCACACCGACGCTCTGCACGATCGCTGATGCGTGCATTGACCGCGAATCGTCAATAAATCGAATTTGATCAATGGACGCGACCGCAGGCTGATCAATTTCCGCCATTTGAAACAACAGCACGCTGGACCCAAACTGCAGATTGTCGCCGTTGCACAGGATGCGTTCGGACAGGACATGGCCATTGACCCTGGTGCCATTCGCGCTGCTGAGATCTTTCAGCACAAGGTTTTCACCGCTGTGCGAGATTCTCGCATGCTGACGCGACACTTCGCTGTCATCCAGTCGCAGATTGCAGCCTACACTGCGCCCGATCACAACGTCCTGATCCGACGCGATTTCGTAGCGCGTGCCACGATTGGGCCCGTTGATCAGCAACAGTGAAGCACGCGACACGGCAGGACACTCAGGAAGAAGGAAATTCGCAGCAGCCTGTCATTTCACTGCATCTGCGTTCAACACTCAAGCAACGCCGCCAGACAAGCGGGTGTTCTGTCAGCCCTGAGAACTGAGCGCGGCAGGCTTCAGCGTCAGCAATTCCCGCGGAGTGGCAAAATGCACATGTTCTTCCCGGAGCGTTTCTTCCGACACTTCAGCCGCGAAATTCTGCTGCAGGAATGCGATGCACTCACCCACCACCACTTCCGGGGCGCTGGCACCGGCCGTGACGACAACAGTTTCGGCTTCTTCAAACCAGTCTCGCTGGAGTTCACCGGCTCCATCAACGAGATACGAAGGCACTCCCCGGCTGGCTCCGATTTCCATCAGCCGACGACTGTTGGAACTGTTCTGACTTCCCAGCACAATCAGTACATCCGCCGATTCGACGAGCGCCTTGACGGCATCCTGGCGATTCGTTGTGGCGTAGCAGATATCGTCCTTCTTTGGCGATTCAATCTGCGGATAACGGCTGCGGAGCGCATTGATCACGGCGGTCGCTTCGTCCACGCTGAGCGTCGTCTGAGTCAGATAGGCCAGCTTGTCGGTACTCGTGAACGGCAATCTGCCGACATCAGCGGGCGTTTCTACCAGCGTGATACTTTCCGGGGCTTCACCCATTGTCCCGATCACCTCATCGTGGCCTTCGTGCCCGATCAGCAGGATATTGAATCCCTGATTCGCGTAACGAATGGCTTCCAGATGTACTTTTGTAACCAGCGGACATGTCGCGTCCACAGTTTGAAGTTTGCGTTCGCGGGCAATCTTCCGGATTTCCGGAGAAACTCCATGCGCACTGAACAGCAGGATTCCGCCCATGGGGACTTCATCAAGCGAATTGACGAACTTGACGCCCTGCTTCGTAAATCGATCGACAACATACTTGTTGTGTACGATTTCATGGTACACGAAGATCCCGGCCCCCACGCGCCGAATGGCTTCGTCCAGACATTCAATCGCCATATTCACCCCCGCACAAAAACCGCGAGGATTCGCCAGCAGCACTTTCATGGTCGTTCTCTGTGAGTGGAATGGCGTCAGGGACTATTGCGGTGTCAGGACAAGAAATTGTGGTTGGGTGGCCGGGGCTGGACTGAGCGAAGCGAAGGAAGCCCCGGGGTTTCGAGCAAGCGCTCTCCAACCCCGGCCACACGGACGATGACGTCATGTTGATTGAAGCCAGGCTGCCGGGGTTTCGAGCTAGCGCTCTCCAACCCCGGCCACCCCAGAATCAAGCATTGACACCGTACTACGTTGTTGCTTCATGTTCCGCTTGCGCTTTTACCGGTTCGGGTTCCAGTTGCGCCAACCGTTGAATGATCAGACGAGTTAACTCAGGAAGACCTTTGCCCGTGACGGCAGAAATCAGAAAAACCTCTTTGCCGGTGACTTCCCGCAATAACTCGGCACAGGTTGCAGCATCGGTCAGTTCAGCCTTGGTAACGCAGATGATCTCTGGCCGTTCGGCGAGTTTCGGATCATACAAACGCAGCTCTTCGCGGATTTGAGCATAGTTGTCGAGCGGATCGGTTTGATCCATCGGAGAAGGTTCGACAAGATGCACCAACAGTCGCGTGCGTTCAACATGCCTTAGGAAGTCGTGACCCAGACCAACACCGGCATGAGCCCCTTCGATCAACCCCGGAATATCTGCCAGCACAAACTCATAGTCATAGCCGACATTCACCACTCCCAGATTCGGATACTTCGTGGTGAACGGATAGTCGGCAATCTCGGGTGTCGCCCGAGTGACGCGACTGAGCAGCGTGGATTTGCCGGCGTTTGGCTTTCCAATCAAACCGACGTCGGCGATCATCTTGAGATCCAGTGAGATCTCACGATATTCGCCGGGATGTCCCTCTTCGGATTCTCGTGGAGCCCGATTCAAGGGTGTGGCAAAACGTTTGTTGCCGCGCCCGCCACGTCCGCCTTTTGCAATCACGACACTTTCGCCGTGGTGTTGCAGGTCTTTCAGCAAGTGGCCATGCTTCAGATCAGTAATCAACGTTCCAGGCGGAACAAGAATGACAGTCGGCTTGCCGCAACGTCCGGTACACAACGCACCACTGCCGTGCTGGCCGCGATCGGAGTTCCAATGTCGATGGCCGACAAGATTGCCGAGAGAACCTTTGTTCTCGTCCGCCTGAATAATAATGTCGCCGCCGTCGCCGCCATCGCCGCCATCCGGACCGCCGCGAGGAACAAAGATTTCCTTCCGAAAGCTGCTGCACCCATTTCCGCCATCACCAGCGCGACAATACAGAATGACTCGATCCGCAAACATAATTCATGCACCTTGCCCGATAACAAAACATCGCCAACGGATTGCATTGTAACGTGATCCTGCCCGGAAGTGCAGGTTTTCAGCCGGTTTCGAGCAGCTTGGCGGCAGCTTCCTGAAGATCGGCACCAGAGGGAGCTGAGAGTGTAGCTGTCCATTTCCCGCACGAGATCGATGTCTGCACAAAGAACCAGACGGGTCTGGAGATCCGGATCAGATTGTTGAGCCGTGAATCTCCGGGCGGGTCAAGACCGCCATTTCTCACACGGGCTGAGAACAGGCTTTCGCAAGTTTGCCAAAAATAATGCCGACTGGAGAAGCCGGCCAGGGACACAAACTTATTGCACGGAGCTGCACCTCGCCAGCCAATTGAACCTGCCAGCCGGGATTCGACCCAGGCTGTTGTTCGCTTCCACTGCTGTTGATATATTGACTTTTGCAGACTACTGCCTTGCCCCAGTCTATTACCAGAGCCGTCATCATGCTGCACCGTCGCGACGCCATGCTTCGATTGGGTCAATTTGGCTTGGGTGCCCTGACGTTGCCGCAGCTGTTGCAGGCCGATCGTCTGCGAGCCGCAGAATCGAATCAACAGTCGCGCGATCCCGGAAAGCGTGCAAAATCCTGCATTCTGATTTACCTGTGGGGCGGTCCGCCCCAGCAGGACCTGTGGGACATGAAGCCTGAAGCTCCCACGGCCATGCGAAGCCTTTTTAAGCCCATCGCCACGGTGACTCCCGGGATTGAAGTATGCGAGCATTTGCCGAATTTCGCCCGGCATACCGACAAGATGGCGATTGTCCGGTCGCTGACTCACGACAGCAATAATCACGAGCCGAGCGTTTACAGGACTCTGACGGGGCGCATCAACAACACGCTGGTCGTGCCACGCAATCAGCGTAATCGAATGGACGACCCTAACCTGGGCTCGATTGTTTCGGCATTTTCTGAGCCGGGTGTCCTGCCGACGGCAGTGACGATTCCGCGGCCCATCGGTCACAGTGGTGTGACATATTCCGGAACGCATGCCGGATGGCTGGGCGCGAGGCACGACCCCATGGAGATTGCCGCAGCGGCCGGAGGCAGCACCGAACAGCCTGCCGATTCGATGTCTCTTCCCCCGGACTTGAGCAACACGAGATTGCTTAGCCGACAAGGTTTAGTCCGCACGATCAACCAACTCGAACGTCGATTCGATCAGGATGGAGCGGCACAGAGCGTCGATGATTACCGTGACCAGGCGATGCGCATGCTCACCTCGGCCACGGCACAAAATGCCTTCAATCTGGACAAAGAAGATCTCCGCACTCGTGACAGGTACGGACGCAACGAATGGGGAGAATCGATGTTGCTGGCCCGTCGACTCGTCGAAGCAGGTGTGAGATTGGTCACGATCTCCTGGATGACAGTGTTCGCCAATGGAGTGGTTTCCAACGTGTGGGACAATCACGACGGAACCAACATGTTGACCGAATTATATTGTCTGAAATCGCTGGATCCAGGCTTTGCGGCCCTCATGGACGATCTGTCCGATCGCGGTCTGCTCGATGATACTCTGGTGGCGATGTACGGCGAATTTGGTCGGACTCCGTTGTTGAATGCGAGACAGGGGCGCGATCACTGGGGCCGAGTTCAAACGGCTATCCTTGCG